>NZ_JBSGZI010000016.1:0-103055 GCF_053610945.1 Streptomyces sp. NPDC054849 | reverse complement strand
GGCCCGCCTCGGCCCGGGCCGCGCACCCCCCGGCGGGGGCCGCCCCCCGCCGGCCGGGGGCCGTCCCCCCCGGCCGGACTCCGTGGGATCAGGCCTGCGCGGAGATCCGCGCGAGGCGCTGGGCCTCTTCCCGGGTGGACACGGCGATGGCGTCCTCGTCCGCGAAGAGGAGGCGGTTGTTCTCGACGATCTGCTTGCCGTTGACGAACGAGGCCGTCACGGGGGCCGCGGCGCCGAAGACCAGCGCGGTGACCGGGTCGGCGATCGAGGAGTGCAGGAAGGTGCTCAGGTTCCACAGCACCAGGTCGGCGCACTTGCCGACCTCCAGCGAGCCGATGTTGTCGGCGCGGCCGAGGACCTGGGCGCCACCGTACGTACCCAGGCGCAGGGCCTGGCGCGCGTTCAGGGCGCGCTCGCGGTGGACCGTGTTCAGCCGGTTGATGAGGAGCGCGTTGCGCAGCTCGGTGTGCAGCTCACCGGACTCGTTGGAGGCGGTGCCGTCCACACCGAGGCCGACCGGGACACCGGCGGCGAGCATGTCCGGGACGCGGGCGATGCCGGCGGCCAGACGGGCGTTGGAGGACGGGCAGTGCGCGACACCGGTCTTGGTGCGGGCGAACGCGGCGATGTCGGAGTCGTTCATGTGGACGCTGTGCGCCATCCACACGTCCTCGCCGAGCCAGCCGGTCGACTCGAAGTAGTCGGTCGGGCCCATGCCGAACAGTTCCTTGCAGAACTGCTCCTCCTCGACGGTCTCGGAACCGTGCGTGTGCATGCGCACGCCCAGGCGGCGGGCCAGCTCGGCACCCTGCTTCAGCAGCTCGGTGGAGACCGAGAAGGGGGAACACGGGGCGACGGCGACCTGGGTCATCGCGTCGAAGGAGGCGTCGTGGTACTTCTTCACGGTCGCCTCGGTGTCGGCGAGCGCACCCTCGAGGGTCTCGACGGCGTGGTCCGGCGGCAGGCCGCCGTCCTTCTCACTGCGGTCCATCGAGCCGCGGGCGAGGGTGAACCGTACGCCCATCTCGGACGCGGCGCGGATGATCGAGCCGGAGAGGTCGCCGGAGCCCTTGGGGAAGACGTAGTGGTGGTCCATCGCGGTGGTGACGCCACCCTTCGCCATCGCGGCGAGGGAGCCCTGGGCGGCCGTGTACGTCATCTGCTCGTCGATGCGCGCCCACGTCGGGTACAGCGCGACCAGCCAGTTGAAGAGGTTGTGGTCGGTGGCCAGTCCACGCGTGATCCACTGGTAGAAGTGGTGGTGGGTGTTGACCAGACCGGGGGTCACGAGGTGCCCGGTGCCGTCGATGCGGCGGACGACGTTCTCGAGGTTCCCGGGGGCCTGGCCCGCACCGATCGACTCGATCTTGTTGCCGGCGACGACGATGTGACCCGAGGCGTACTCGGTGTCGTTGGCGTCGACGGTCGCAATCGCACAGTTCTCGATGACGATGCGCTCGACCGCGCTGTCAGGGGCTGCCGATGCTGCCATGGGACTTCCTCGTGCTTTCAGTGGCGGTATGGGCACGGCAAGGCCCAGGAGATTTGAGTGCCGGAGCCGGGGGCCTTGACAGCTGACAGTACTGCCGCCCCGAGTGATGCGTCCGGGTGCCGATTCAGGAAGCTGACGGTGTGTCGCGGTCCCGGGGCCACTGCGGAGCCCCGGGGCGCGCGTGCCGCATCAGAGGTTGGTCATGTCCACGGGGATACGGGCGTCGACGCCGTCCCGGAGAACAGTTGCCTCGATCAGACCGTACGGACGGTCCGCGGCGAAGTAGACCTCGTTGTCGTTCTTGAGGCCGAACGGCTCAAGATCCACGAGGAAGTGGTGCTTGTTCGGGAGCGAGAAGCGGACCTCGTCGATCTCCGAACGGTGGTTGATGATGCGCGAACCCATCTGGTACAGGGTCTGCTGCAGCGACAGGGAGTAGGTCTCCGCGAAGGCCTGGAGCATGTGCTTCCTGGTCTCGGCGTAGGACTTCTCCCAGTTGGGCATCCGCTGCTCGTCGTCCGACCAGTTGAAGCGCCAGCGAGCCGACACCTGAGTGGCCAGGATGCGGTCGTAGGCCTCCTTCAGGGTCGTGTACTTGTCCTTCACGTACCCCCAGAACTCGGAGTTCGTGGAGTTCATGACGACCAGGTCCTTGAGGCCGGAGATGACCTCCCAGTTCTTGCCGTCGTACGTGATCTGGGTGACGCGGGTCTCCATGCCCTGGCGGACGAAGGAGTGGTTCACCTCGTCGGAGCCGATGAACTTGGAGTTGGCGTCCGAGGTGGCGATCCGGTCCCAGGCGTACTCCTCGATCCGGATGCGCGCACGCTGGATCGGCTCCTGGCTGCCCACGAACCAGCGCGCCAGGTGGATGCCGAACTGCTCGGCGGACTCGATGCCGTGCTCCTTGGCGAACGCGTACACCGTGTTCTTGGTGGTGTCCGTCGGCAGGACGTTGGCGTTCGAGCCGGAGTAGTGGACGTCGTCCATGTCGCCGGACAGGGCGACCGAGACGTTCAGGTCCTTGATGTGGTGCGTGTCGCCGTCCCGCGTGATCTTGACGACGCGGTTCTCTGCTTTGCCGTACTGGTTCTGGCCCAGAATCGTGGCCATGCTAGCTCCCTCGGTAAACGGAGTAGCCGAACGGGTTGAGCAGCAGCGGTACGTGGTAATGCTCGCCCGGGTTCACCGCGAAGGTGATGGTGACCTCGGGGAAGAACGCACCGCTGTCCCTTACGCGGGGGGCGTCCTGCTGCGCCTCGGCTTGCTTCACTGTGTTGATTTGACGCGTGAAGTACGTCTCGGTCTCGAAGTCGAGACGCACGTGGGTGGTGCCCTCCGGCAGCGCCGGCAGATCCTTGCAGCGCCCGTCCGCATCGGTGGCGGAGCCGCCCAGGGCCGCCCACTCGCCGTCCAGACCCGTACGGGCCGAAAGCGAGATGGCGACGCCCTCGGCGGGCTTGCCGATGCTGGTGTCCAGGATGTGCGTGGACACCGAGGCGGTGGTCTCCGTACTCATGCTCACTCTCCTTCTACGCGTTCGACGAGGCGGGTCAGGCGGATCTTGTTGATCTTGACGAGCTCGCCGCGGGCGATTTCCCGCTCCTGCTCCGGCGAGTTGTCGATCCGGACCTTGACCGCGTCCCGCATGAACTCACCGGTCGCACCGGTGGCGCAGATGAGGAAGACGTGGCCGAACTTCTCCTGGTAGGCCAGGTTCAGTTCGAGGAGCTCGTTCTTGAGCTCCTCCGAGGCGCCGGCCATGCCACGCTGCTCGCGGGCGGAGGTCGGGTCTCCCGGCTTCGGCCGGCCGATCGGCGCGTGGCCTCCCATCGCTTCGCCCAGGTCCTCCGCGGTGAGCTCCGCCATGGCGGCCTCGTTCGCGGCGAAGAGGGATTCAGCGGTGGCGAAGGGGCGCTGGGCGAGCAGTTTGCTCCCCCACGCCGAGCTGGCGCACACCTCGTGCAGCTCGGCCGCGGCCGCGCTGTCGTCCAAGGCGTTGAACCGGGTGAGACCCGGGGTCGGACTCGAAGTCACGGTAGGCCTCCGTGGCCTGTTGTTGCTTTGACGGGCTGCGCATAGCTAACGCCCTCCACAACACGGCGTCAACACTTTGTTGAAACTTCCCGTACACAAAAGCCGCCGCCCGGGTGAATCGGGCGGCGGCTCGTCACCGTGAGTCAGAGATCGTTCACCCTTGGCTGGTCTTGCCCGTCCCTTTGGCGGAGCCGGCGTCCCTGTTCAGGTAGTTGTAGACCGTGAAGCGGCTGACCCCCAGGGCGCCCGCGACCGTTTCCACACCGTGCCGGACGGAGAAGGCGCCTCGCGCCTCCAGTATCCGCACGACATCCTGCTTGGACTTCCGGTCGAGCTGCGACAACGGTACGCCGTGGCGGCGCTCCAGGGCCGCCAGGATGTGGTCCAGCGAGTCCGAGAGCTGCGGCAGGCGCACGGCCAGCAGGTCCTGACCCTCCCAGGCGAGGACGACGTCGTCGGGCTGCGCCAGGGACGGATCCATCAGCTCGCCGCCCATGGCGTCCACCAGCGGCTTGACCGCGGCGACGAACGGGTGGTCGCGGGGCTCGGTCATGGGGTGTCCTCCCCGATCACGTTGACCTGGAGCGAGACGCGCGTGGCTCCCGCCTCCAGGGAGTCGCGCAGCAGGGCGCCCACCGCGGCCAGCACCCGGTCGGCCTCGCCCTCCGCGGTGTTTCCGAACGGGCCGACGTCCACCGCGTCCAGCTGGGCCTTCTGGATGACCTCGCGGGCGGCCACGGCATGGGCAGGAGCCTCTTCGAGGTCGAAGGGCTCGGTCGTGAACTCCACTCTCAATCGCACGCGGTCAAGCTACCCCGCGGTCTCGATTCTCCGGCAGTCCGTACTTGACATCCAGGACAAGCCCGATGCAGTCTTCCATCAAGCAGAAACTAACTTCCGCAATACGGAAGGAGCGCACGCCCCTCATGGGATACACGGACCAGCGCTTCGATGTAAACCTTTCGATCCTCTTCACGGAACTCCCGCTCCTGGAGCGTCCCGCGGCAGCCGCCGCGGCGGGCTTCACGGCGGTCGAGCTGTGGTGGCCCTGGATCGAGACCCCCACCCCCGCCCAGGAGGAGCTCGACGCCCTCAAGAAGGCTCTTGAGGACGCCGGCACCCAGCTGGTGGGCCTGAACTTCTACGCCGGCCGACTGCCGGGTCCGGACCGCGGTGCGGTCTCGGTCCCCGGTGAGGAGTCGGAGCGCTTCAACGCCAACATCAACGTGGCCGCCGACTTCGCGGCCTCGGTCGGCTGCAAGGCGCTGAACGCCCTCTACGGCAACCGCGTCGAAGGCGTGGACCCGGCCGTTCAGGACGAACTGGCGCTGAAGAACCTGGTCGTGGCGGCCCGGGCCGCGGACCGCGTCGGCGCGATCCTCCTGATCGAGACCCTCAACAAGCCCGAGTCGCCGCTCTACCCGCTGGTGAGCGCCCCGGCCGGCATCGAGGTAGTGGACAAGGTGAACGAGGCCACCGGCCTCGGCAACGCCAAGTTCCTGCTCGACCTGTACCACCTGGCGATGAACGATGAGGACCTCTCCGAGGTCATCGAAAAGTACGCCGCCAAGACCGGACACGTCCAGATCGCGGACAAGCCCGGGCGAGGTGCCCCCGGCACCGGCGAGCTGCCCCTCGAGGAGCTGCTCGACCAGCTGAAGAAGGCCGGATACGAGGGCTACGTAGGCCTGGAGTACAAGGCCGCCGACGCTGCCGCCTCCTTCGCATGGCTGCCGGCCGAGGCCCGCGCCGCGAAGTAGGCGGACAAAGTCCAGGCGATCAGCCAGGCACGTCACGCACTTTTCGTACGAAGCATTAAGAGAAGGACCCTCATCATGAGCAACCCCACCGCGCTCCCGTCGATCGCATGGATCGGGCTCGGCATCATGGGCTCCCCCATGGCCGAGAACCTCCTGAAGGCCGGCTACTCCGTCACCGGCTTCACCCTGGAGCAGGACAAGCTGGACCGCCTGGCCGCCGCCGGCGGTACCGCGGCCGGCTCGATCGCCGAGGCCGTCAAGGACGCCGACGTCGTCATCACGATGGTGCCCGCCTCCCCGCAGGTCGAGGCCATCGCCTACGGCGAGAACGGCATCCTGGAGAACGCGAAGTCCGGCGCGCTGATCATCGACATGTCGTCGATCACCCCGCAGACCTCGATCGACCTCGCCTCGAGGGCCGCCGAGAAGGGCATCCGCGTCATCGACGCCCCGGTGTCCGGCGGCGAGGCCGGCGCCATCGAGGCCGTCCTGTCGATCATGGTGGGCGGCGAGCAGGCCGACTTCGACGAGGCCCTGCCGGTCCTCCAGGCCCTCGGCAAGACCATCGTGCTCTGCGGCCCGCACGGCTCCGGCCAGACGGTGAAGGCCGCCAACCAGCTCATCGTCGCGGTGAACATCCAGGCGTGCGCCGAGGCCGTCGTCTTCCTCGAGAAGTCGGGCGTGAACCTCCAGGCCGCCCTGGACGTCCTCAACGGCGGTCTGGCCGGCTCCACGGTCCTGACCCGCAAGAAGGACAACTTCCTGAACCGCGACTTCAAGCCCGGTTTCCGGATCGACCTGCACCACAAGGACATGGGCATCGTCACCGACGCCGCCCGTAACGTCGGTGCCGCCCTGCCGGTCGGCGCGGTCGTCGCCCAGCTGGTCGCCTCGCTGCGCGCCCAGGGTGACGGCGGCCTGGACCACTCGGCCCTGCTCCGCGCCGTCGAGCGTCTCTCCGGCGCCCAGATCTGACGGTCCGAGCACCCTCCCCCCGTCACCGGGGGGACCTGAGTCTCCGGATGGTGCCGGCGCTGACACCTGTCCTGTCGCGCCCAAGCGCCGGCACCGTCCGGATCACCTCTCCTCAACTTCGTTCAACAAACTGTTGACGTTTAGTTCTCGCCGAATTTAGGCTGTTCCGCATGACGGAAGACACTTTCCGTCAGCAGTTACCCGTACGGAAGGTCACCATGTCGAAGCGCACGCTGACGACCGAGTCCGGCGCCCCGGTCGCCGACAATCAGAACTCCGCCACCGCCGGCGTCGGTGGCCCGCTCCTGGTCCAGGACCAGCAGCTCCTCGAGAAGCTTGCCCGCTTCAACCGTGAGCGCATCCCGGAGCGCGTGGTGCACGCCCGCGGCTCGGCCGCGTACGGCTACTTCGAGGTGACCGACGACGTCACCGCGTACACCAGCGCCGCGTTCCTGAACACGGTCGGCAAGAAGACCGAGACCTTCCTGCGCTTCTCCACCGTCGCCGACTCCCTCGGCGGCGCGGACGCGGTCCGCGACCCGCGCGGCTTCGCGCTGAAGTTCTACACCGAAGAGGGCAACTACGACCTCGTCGGCAACAACACCCCGGTGTTCTTCATCAAGGACCCGATCAAGTTCCCCGACTTCATCCACTCCCAGAAGCGCGACCCCTTCACGGGCAAGCAGGAGCCGGACAACGTCTGGGACTTCTGGGCGCACGCCCCCGAGGCGACGCACCAGATCACCTGGCTCATGGGTGACCGCGGTATCCCGGCGTCGTACCGTCACATGAACGGCTACGGCTCCCACACGTACCAGTGGACCAACGAGCAGGGCGAGGCCTTCTTCGTCAAGTACCACTTCAAGACGAACCAGGGCATCCGCTGCCTGTCCTCCGAGCAGGCCGCCGAGGTCGTCGGCAGCGACGCCAACTCGCACCAGACGGACCTGCTCCAGGCCATCGAGCGCGGTGTGAACCCGAGCTGGACCCTCTACGTCCAGATCATGCCCGCCGCCGAGGCCGCGGACTACCGCTTCAACCCGTTCGACCTCACCAAGGTGTGGCCGCACAGCGACTACCCGCTGCAGCGCGTGGGCCGCCTGGTCCTCGACCGCAACCCGGACAACGTCTTCGCAGAGGTCGAGCAGTCCGCCTTCTCCCCGAACAACTTCGTCCCGGGCATCACCGCCTCGCCGGACAAGATGCTCCAGGGCCGTCTCTTCGCGTACGCCGACGCCCAGCGCTACCGCCTCGGTGTGAACCACACCCAGCTGCCGGTCAACGCCCCCAAGGCGACGAAGGCCGACAACTACGGCCGCGACGGTGTCATGGCGCTGCGCAACGGCTCGCGCCACGACAAGAACTACGAGCCCAACTCGTACCAGGGTCCGGCCGAGACCGGCCTGGCGCTCGGCGCCCCGAAGGCCGTCTCCGGCTACACGGGCACCCACGAGGCACCGGCCCACACCAAGGACGACGACTTCTTCCAGGCCGGTGAGCTCTACCGCCTGATGTCCGAGGCCGAGAAGCAGCGTCTGGTGGCGAACATCGCCGGCGGCCTGTCCCAGGTCACCCTCGAGGACGTCATCGAGAAGAACCTGGCTCACTTCCACGCCGCTGACGCCGACTACGGCAAGCGCGTCGAGGAGGCCGTTCGCGCCCTGCGCGACGCCTGAGCCACACAGCTGTACCGGGGGCCTGACGGGAGGTCAGGCCCCGGGTGCTGAGCCCGACCCGTGGACCCGGATGAGGGGTGGTACGCGGCGAGGGCAGAGTGCGCCGGCCCATGTGGCCGGCGCCGCGTGAGGACCGTGGCGAGCGTGCGAGCCAGTGCGGTGGTAATGGGTTCCGAGGCCCGTCTCTTGACCTGAGGGAGACGATGCCGGAGTTCTCGTCGCCCGCCCGCCACGGTCCCAGCCGTTCCTTCTTCTACCGGGGTCACGCACAGGGCCCCCCGTGCAAGGAGGAACACACCTCCCCCTCTACTCCGCCCGGCGGTGCGAACGTCCTGTCGCGCCAGCCTCGCCCCGTCGGGCGGTCACAAACCAGAGCGCCGAGTCACGGACGGTCCCGTGACTCGGCGCTTTGTCGTTCCCCCGTTTCCTCGAAAGCTGCAGGGCACCCTCGCCTGCAGCAGCGACGACGGGCCACGGCTCTACCGATGAGGCCCTCAAGAACACGCCGGACGCCCGTGCCGCCCCGCCCCGCTCCAGCTGCTGCTGAGCGAGCTCCAGGACGCACGCCCCCCTCGGGCCGCGAGAACAGCACTGCCCGGAGCGAGCCGTGGCCCGGCGTCGTCTTCGACACCGGCCTGCGGGAAACCCTGACCGAGTCCACCCACTCCCGGCCCGCAGGACACGGCGGGAGCCTCTCGGACGCCCAGGCGGCCGGCCTCCCCGACTCCCCCGCGTCACAACGGTGGACGCCACCGAGCGTCTGAACCGCCCTGGTGGAGGGCATCGGCGAGCGCAGCTGAGCGGCTCCCCGACCTTGGATTGGGCCTGAGAGCGTCTGAGCGGCTCCCTGACCTTGGGCCGGGCCTGAGAGCGGCTGAGCGGCTCCCTGACCTTGGTCCGGAGGCGCGAACTCCTGACCGGCGCGGTGGACGCCGAACTCGGCTCCGTCCCCGCGTGGCGTCGCGCCGCGCGACCCCCGCCCGGGCCGTACGGGGAGGCGGAACACCGACGGCGCCCCTGCCGCGGACCTACGGAACAGCCCGCGCCCCCGCCCGGAACGCACAACGACCCCCGCCCCTCCTGACGGAGGGACGGGGGTCGCCGCGTCCTGCTTGGCCTGGCGGTCAGTCCTACCCGATCAGACCTTGAGGGCCTTGATCGCGGTCGGCGCGTGGCCGGGCTCGGTCGCGAGCTCCTCGAACTCGGTGACATCGCTCATGTCGACCGTCTTGCTCATCGAGATGTTGGTGACGCGCTCCAGGATGGCCTCGACGACGACCGGGACCTGGAACTCCTGGGCCAGCTTCTTGGCCTGCTCGAAGGCGGCGCCCAGCTCGTTCGGGTCGGTGACGCGGATGGCCTTGACGCCCAGGCCCTCGGCGACCTTGACGTGGTCGACGCCGTAGACGCCGATCTCCGGGGTGTTGATGTTCTCGAACTCGAGGTTGACCTCGAAGTTGATGCCCAGGCCGCCCTGCGCCTGACGGATCAGACCCAGGTAGGCGTTGTTCACCAGGACGTGGACGTAGGGGACCTTGTGCTGGGCGGCGACCGCCAGCTCCTCGATCATGAACTGGAAGTCGTAGTCGCCCGAGAGCGCGACGATCGGGGTCTCCGGGTCCGCGGTGGCGGCACCGATCGCGGCCGGGATGGTCCAGCCGAGCGGGCCGGCCTGGCCGCAGTTGATCCAGTTGCGCGGCTTGTAGACGTGCAGCATCTGCGCACCGGCGATCTGGGACAGACCGATGGTGGTGACGTAGCGGGTCTCCGGGCCGAACGCCTTGTTCATCTCCTCGTAGACGCGCTGCGGCTTCATGGGGATGTTGTCGAAGTGCGTACGGCGCTGCAGGGTGGCCTTGCGCTCCTGGGCGGACTCGGCCCAGGCGGAGAAGTCCGGCAGCTCGCCCGCGGCCTTGAGGTCCTTGGCGACCTCGATGAAGAGCTCCAGCGCGGCCTTGGCGTCGGAGGCGATGCCGTAGTCCGGGGCGAAGATCTTGCCGATCTGGGTCGGCTCGATGTCGACGTGGACGAACTTGCGGTCGCCGCGGTAGGCGTCCAGGTTGTATCCGGTGTGACGGTTGGCCCAGCGGTTGCCGATGCCGAGGACGAAGTCCGACTCGAGGAAGGTCGCGTTGCCGTAGCGGTGCGAGGTCTGGACACCGACCATGCCGGCGCTCAGCTCGTGGTCGTCCGGGATGGTGCCCCAGCCCATGAGGGTGGAGATCACCGGGATGTTGGTCAGCTCGGCGAACTCGACCAGCAGGTCGGAGGCATCGGCGTTGATGATGCCGCCACCGGCGACGATCAGCGGACGCTCGGACTCCAGCAGGAAGCGGACGGCCTTCTCGGCCTGGGCGCGGGTGGCGCGCGGCTTGTAGACCGGCAGCGGCTCGTAGGTCGCCGGGTCGAACTCGATCTCGGTGAGCTGGACGTCGATCGGCAGGTCGATCAGGACCGGGCCGGGACGGCCGGAGCGCATCAGGTGGAAGGCCTCCTGGAACACGCCCGGAACCTGCGCGGCCTCGAGGACGGTGGTGGCCTTCTTGGTGACGGGCTTGGCGATCGAGGCGATGTCGACGGCCTGGAAGTCCTCCTTGTGGAGCTTCGAGACCGGAGCCTGACCGGTGATGCACAGGATCGGGATCGAGTCCGCGATCGCGGAGTACAGGCCGGTGATCATGTCGGTGCCGGCCGGGCCCGAGGTACCGATGCAGAGACCGATGTTGCCCGCCTTGGCACGGGTGTAGCCCTCGGCCATGTGCGAGGCGCCCTCGACGTGGCGGGCCAGCGTGTGCTTGATGCCGCCCACGTTCTTGAGCTCGCGGTAGAACGGGTTGATCGCAGCACCGGGCACACCGAACGCTTGTTCGACACCCTCGAGCTTGAGGATCTCAACTGCAGCGGCGGCGGCTGTCATACGAGGCATCAGGTTCTCCTGCGGGTCTGGCGGTCAGGCTTTTCCGTCATCCGGAAGTTTTGTTCTGCTATACGGAACAAGCTAAGTGGCGGCTCCTTCGACGTCAAGGCGGTACCGGACCTCGGAAGCCACCAAAAGCCGCATCTCGCTCGGTGAGTTGTACAAATGACCGGTCCGGCGACGGGAATCGCCTGGAAATGGCGCGCACCCTCCCCCTGGTGGTCGCCGGTGGTGGAGCATGGACCTACGCACAGCGACGGAGAGCGACGGAGAGGGTCCAGGTCTCATGGCGGAAGCGGTACCGGTGCGCTGCCCGGCGTGCCTGCGCGAGAACGGCTACACCGCCCCGGTGTTCCCCTGCGCGTGCGGAAGCCCGGTCAATCCCCCGCTGGACCTGGCGGCGCCCCCCGTGCCACTGACGCATCGCACCTGGTCGGACAGCTGGGTGACGGTGCGGTGCACGGCCTGCGGACGGGAGAGCGAGTGGCCGCATCCCGAGCTGGGGTGCGCATCGTGCGGGACAGTGGTGCGGCTTCCGGTGCACCCGCTGCCTCCGGTGCACCCGCCGACCGGCGGGCCCGGGGACGGGGCGCCGGGGCCGGCCGTCGCCGGGGCTCCGGCGGACGGCATCGACGCGGGGCGGAGTCCGGGCACCGGCACGGCGGGCGCGCCCGACGGTCCGGCCGCCCCGACCGACCGGGTCCGCTCCGCAGGACGGCCGGATCCGCGCGCCGACGGGCACCGGAAGGCAGACCGGAACGACACGCAACGGCGGACGGGCGGCCACCCGGCTCCGGCGCACATCCCGCTTCCACCGACCGCGCCGGTGCCCCGGCCGGCGTTCCGGCCGGTGACCATCCGCACGGCCCGCGACGCGGTGACCACGGCCGCGCTGTACCTGCGCTGGCTCGGCTTCCAGGACGTACGGCAGCCCGACGGGCGCCCGATCCCCGCGGCGACCGTGGACCTGCGGGCTCCCGGACTGGTCGCCCAGGTGGACCCGACCACCGCACCGGCCGGGCTGCGGGCGGTGGAGTGCGTCTGGCTGAACGGACTCACAGCTTCAGCGACCAGCGTCTACTTCGCGCTCGCCGGGTACACGGAGGACGCCCGGGCCCGCGCGGACGACCTCGGGATACCTCTGTTCGTCATGGACCTCACGGGCATGCCCCAGCCGGTCAACGACCCGGCGGACGAGCTGGTGGGATCGGGAGCCTAGGGGTCGTCGTGCCGATCAACCGGCCCGGCGGGCTCGGCGAGCCACCCCCTAAGCTCGTCTGCGTTACCCACTGCGTGTCGGCGACTGCTCGCCGGCCACCGCCCTTCCTGCCCCGGAGAGCTTGATGAGCCTGTACGATATCCCGCTGACCACCCTGTCCGACGAGCCCACCAGCCTCGCGGCCCACAAGGGCAAGGCGATCCTCCTCGTGAACACCGCTTCGCAGTGCGGACTCACCCCGCAGTACTCCGGACTGGCCCGCCTGCAGTTCACGTACGAGGAGAAGGGCTTCACGGTCATCGGCGTGCCCTGCAACCAGTTCGGCGAGCAGGAGCCCGGCAACGCCGAGGACATCCAGACCTTCTGCGCGGCCGGTTTCGGCGTCACCTTCCCGATCCTGGAGAAGTCCGAGGTCAACGGAGAGAACCGGCACCCGCTCTACCGGGAGCTGGTGAAGACCCCGGACGCGGCCGGCGAGGCGGGGGACATCCAGTGGAACTTCGAGAAGTTCCTGATCTCCCCCGCCGGCGAGGTCGTGGCCCGCTTCCGCCCGCGCACCGAGCCCGAGGCCCCCGAGGTCGTCGCCGCGATCGAGGCGCACCTGCCCGCGTAGGACCTTCTCAGGACCTCCGTACGGGCTGCTGCGCGGGGCGGAGCAGGGGTCCCGGCGCCCGGCCGGCAGTCGCCCCGGCCGGCACCCGGCCCGCTTGTCGCTCCGGCCGGCGCCCGTACCGCTCAGCTCAGGTCGGCCTCGTCGTACTCCCCCGTCGAGCCGGCCGCGGTGAGGTCCCGCAGCTCCACCCTGCGGATCTTGCCGGACACGGTCTTCGGGAGCTCGCCGAATTCGATGCGGCGGATCCTCTTGTACGGGGACAGCACCGCACGGGAGTGCGCGAACAGCACCCGGGCCGTCTCCGGTCCCGGCTCCCAGCCGACGGCGAGCGTGACGTACGCCTTCGGCACCGCCAGCCGCAGCGCGTCGGGGGCCGGGACGACGGCGGCCTCGGCGACCGCCTCGTGCTCCAGCAGTGCGCTCTCCAGCTCGAACGGGCTGATCTTGTAGTCCGAGGCCTTGAAGACGTCGTCGGAGCGTCCGACGTAGGTGAGGTACCCGTCGGCGTCGCGCGCGGCGATGTCGCCGGTCCGGTAGAGCCCGTCCGCCATCGCCTCGGCGGTGCGCTCCGGGTCGTCGCGGTAGCCGGTCGTCACCCCGGCGGGCTTGGGCCGCAGGTCCACGCAGAGCTCGCCCTCGTCGGGCGACTCCTTTCCGCTGACCGGGTCCAGCAGGACGATCTCGTACCCGGGCGCCGGGCGGCCCATGGAGCCGGGCTTGACGCGGGCCCCGGGGAAGTTGCCCACCTGCAGGGTGGTCTCCGTCTGGCCGAAGCCGTCGCGCACGGTGACGCCCCAGGCCTCTCGGACCTTCTCGACGACCTCGGGGTTCAGCGGCTCGCCGGCGGCCACGGCCTCCCGCGGGGGCCTGGCCAGCTTGGTCAGGTCGGACTGGATCAGCATCCGCCACACGGTGGGCGGGGCGCAGAAGGTGGTCACGCCGTGCCGGTCCATCTCGGCCATCAGCCGCTCGGCGTCGAAGCGGGTGTAGTGGTGGACGAAGACGGTCGCGCCGGCGTTCCAGGGCGCGAAGAGGTTGGACCAGGCGTGCTTGGCCCAGCCGGGGGAGGCGATGTTGAGGTGCACGTCGCCGGGGCGCAGCCCGAGCCAGTACATGGTGGAGAGGTGCCCGATGGGGTACGAGGCGTGCGTGTGCTCGACGAGCTTGGGGCGGGCGGTGGTGCCGGAGGTGAAGTACAGCATCAGCGGGTCGGTGGCGAGGGTCTCCCCGTCGGGGGTGAAGGCGCCGTCGGCGCTCTGCATGTCCGCCAGCCGCCGCCAGCCGGCCGGGGTCTGGTCCCCGGCGGCGATCCGGGTGTAGCCGCCCGGCACCTCGTCGAACTTGGCCGTGTCCTCGGCGCGGGCGACGACGTGGCGCACTTGGCCGCGTGCGACGCGGTCCCGCAGGTCGGCGGGGCCGAGCAGGGGGGTGGCGGGGATGACGACGGCGCGCAGTTTCATCGCCCCGAGCATCACCTCCCACAGCTCGCGCTGATTGCCGAGCATGACCAGGATCCGGTCGCCGGGCGCGACCCCCTGCTCGCGCAGCCAGGCGGCGGCCGCGCCGGACCGTACGGACAGCTCCTCGAAGGAGAGGCTCCGGCTGGTGCCGTCCTCCTCGACGATGCGCAGGGCGTCGGCGCCGTTCCCGGCGGCGATGTGGTCGAACCAGTCCAGGGCCCAGTTGAAGCGGTGGGGGCGGGGCCAGGTGAATCCGGCGTAAGCGGCCTCGTAGTCTCCACGGCGTTCCAGCAGGAAGTCCCGTGCGGCCAGGAACTGGGCGGTGGCGCTGCTCTGCGTGCTGTCGCTCGTCATGCCAGGTATCGTGCCGCGTTCGCCGGACGGACCACCAGGGCGGCGTCAGCCGGGAGTTGACCGGTCCCGGACGCCGGACGACCGTACTGCCCTCAGGTGCCCGCTTGGCCGGCTCCTGCAGTGCCTTCGTCCGCAACGCCTGTTGCAGGGTGTTTCCCTGGGGTCCGCACCCACCGGCGGATCAGGGCTTGACCACCCCGAAATGCACGGCCACCGCGGCAGCACCGGCGACCTCGGCGGTCTCCCCCATCCCTGTGATCAGGCGCTCCCCTTCGGCGACGATCTCCTCCTTCGCCGCCTTCGGGACCGCACCGAACAACTCGACCGTGAGCACCCCGTCCTGCAGCTTCCACAGACCGGCGAGGAACCCGTCGACGAGCAGAGTGCAGTGGGCCTGGTTCCCCGTCCAGGTGCGCCCCCGGATCTCGGGGGCGATCACCCGGGTGCGGTCGGCGTGCGAGAGCAGGAGGTTGTCGAACTCCGGGAGGAAGCGGGGCGGCGCCGGGGTGTCCGCGCCCGGGCGGGGTGCGTCGGGAAGGTCGAAGAGCTCAGCGCCGTTCTCGTCCCGGAAGACGGCCAGGCCCGGGCGCAGCCGCTCGAAGACCTCGCGCAGCCGGGTGAGTCCGGCCCAGGTCTGCATGTCCTTGACGGAGGCGGGTCCGAAGGCGGCGAGGTAGCGCAGCACGACGTCGTCCACGGGCTGCGCCGCCCCGGCGGGCTTCCCGAGCCAGCGCTCCACGGTGGTGAGCCGGACCTGCCCGCTGCGCCCCCACACGCCGCGGGGTGTGACCTGGACCAGCGGCAGCCGGCAGCGCGCGGCGACGGACAGGGACTGCGGGTCCGCGTCGGGCCACTCGTCGAGCAGGTCCTCGCGGATCTCGCCCATGGTGCGCGGCTCGCTCTCGACGAACGCGCGGGCCCGCCGGGCCAGCCGGTCCAGGTCGACGCCCACGAGCCCCTTCCGGAAGTAGGCGACCTCCCGGTCGCGGGCGGGCTGGACGAGCGGGCGAAGGGTCAGGGCGTCGTGCGCGGTGTGGGTGTGGATGGTGGAGCGCATCGTGACCATCCGGACCACCTCACGGGCCTCCATGAGCCCGGCCAGTTCGGCGGGCCGGAATCCGGCGAGCCGCGCGTGGAGCTGGAAGTACGGGGGCTTCACGTTCTGCGCCTGCAGCCCGAGGAGGTGCGCGACGGCGTCACGCGCGGACATCTCGGCGCGGTGCAGCAGCAGTTGCCGGGCGAGCGTGGCACGGTTCAGAGCGCGGGTGTCGAGTACGGGATGCATCGTCCTGGAAGCCATGACGGCAAGCTAACCCCCTTGCGGACATCTACGGTCCGCAACTCCACCTGTCCGTTCCATGGTTGCCGGCATTGCTCTCCGGCGCGGCCGTGCTTTTCGGACCGGCCGAGATCCTTCTTGAGGCCGGCGGCGGTCATCGGAGCTGGCGGCGGACCAGGTCGTGGAAGAGGCCGGTCGGGTCGGCCAGAAGGTCGGCGGGGTGGCCCTGCTGGACGATGCGGCCGTCCGACATGGCGATCACGCGGTCGGCGTCCATGATCGTGGACAGTCGGTGGGCGATCACGATGCGGGTGGCCTGCAGGGTGCGGGTGGATTCGATGACCACGCGCTGGGCTTCGTTGTCCAGCGCGCTGGTGGCCTCGTCGAAGAAGAGGACGCGCGGCCTGCGGATGAGGGCCTGGGCGATCATCAGACGCTGGCGCTGGCCGCCCGAGACCGTGGTGCCGCCGTCGGACAGCATCGTGTGCAAGCCCATCGGCATGGCCTTGATGTCTTCGGCCAGGCCCGCCATCGCGGCGGCTTCCCACGCCTCCTCCAGCGAGAACGTCCCGGCGCCGCAGATGCAGTCGAAGAGGGAGCCGGTGAAGGGCTGGGCGTTCTGCAGGACGACTCCGCACTGGCGGCGCACGGCCGCCTGGTCGAGCGCCGCCAAGTCCTGGCCGTCGTACAGGACGCTGCCCTCCACGGGCTTGTCGAAGCCGATGAGCAGCCGCAGCAGAGTCGACTTGCCGCAGCCGCTGGCTCCGACGATCGCGACGAACTCGCCCTGCCGGACGTGGAAGCTGACGTCGTCGAGTACGAGCGGTCCGTCGTCTCCGTAGCGGTACGACAGGCCCCGGGCCTCGATGGCGCCGGTCAGCACGCCGGGACGGGTGCTGGAGCGGCCCACCTCCGGGGTCTCCTGTAGGAGCGGTCTGACCTGCTCGAACATCGGCAGCACCGCGGCGGCCGAGATGAGCGCGCCGGTGAGCTGGGTGACCGAGGACAGCAGCATCGTCAGGGCCGTGCTGAAGGTGAGGAACTCGCTCGCCGACATGGCGCCGCGGGCAGGCCCGGCCAGCAGCATGAACATCACCAGCATGCACAGCGGCAGGTAGACCGCGCCCAGCACCGTGATGACGTTCTGGATCCGGCCGATCCGCTGCTGCAGCTCGCGCGTCCGGGCGAACTCCCGCGCCCACGCGGCGTAGGCGAAGCTCTCGGCTGCGGCGACGCGCAGCTTGGGCAGCCCGCGCAGGGTCTGGAAGGCCCGGTTGCCGAGCGTGTTCCCGAGCTTGATCAGCCGTCGCTGGTAGCGCAGTTGCCACAGCCCCAGGCCCAGGAAGACCGCCGCGACGACGAGCAGCATGGCGGCCGCCGCCATCGCCAGCGGCACGCTGTAGACGAGCAGCAGCACGAGGTTCATCGTGCCGACCGCGGCGGCCTGCACGGATACCGAGCCGATGCCGGAGAGCACCCGTCGGATGGCGCTGATGCCCATGGCCGCGCCGGCCAGTTCGCCGGTCGAGCGGTCTGCGAAGAAGGTCGTCGGCAGGCGCAGCAGCCGGTCCCACACCGCCGGCTGCAGGGTGGCCTCGATCCGGCCCTCCATCCGCAGGATGGAGATGTTCTGCAGCAGCATGAAGGCCGCGGAGACGAGGCCGGTCGCGATGAGTGCCAGGGCCGTCTGCACGATGAGGCTGTTCTCGGCCTTCGGTACGTACTGGCCGAGCACCTTGCCGGTGGCGATGGGAACCAGCGCGCCCAGGACCACTGCGGCCAGGCCGCCGAGGAGCAGGCTGCGCAGCTCCCGCAAGGTGCCGTGGACGCTGAAGCGCAGTAGCGCCGGCAGGCCCACCGGTCCGTCGGGCAGCGGTCGGTAGAGCATGATGGCGCGCGGTGCGAAGGCGGACGCGTCGGCCTTGCCTCCCCGGCCGCTCGCGCGGGCCGCGCCGCCCCCGACCCTGCCGATGCGCTGCCGCGTGCCGGCGGCGGGGTCGACCGCCACGTAGCCACCGCGCCGCCACAGCAGGGCGACCGGCGCCCCGTCCTTCTCCCGCCTGCCCACCAGGGGGCCGCTGTCCTCCCTCCACCACCGTCCGCCGAGCCTGATCCCACGGGTACGGATCCGCGAGGCGAGCGCGATGCGTTCGACGGGGTCCATCCGCTCGGACGCGGCGCTGGCCTCGCTCCGTTCGGACAGGGTGATGCCTGCCTCGTCGGCGACCAGGCGGCACACCGCGAAGGTGGCGTCGACGCTCGCGCCCCGGTGGAAGCGGTCGCCGGAGCGGTCGATGGAGGCCAGCAGCGTGCGGTCCGCCTGGGTGCGGGCCGCCCGGCCGGCCGCGATTCCGGCCGCCGTACGGTCCTCGTGGTCCCGTTCGACCTGTTCGATCCAGTGGTCCAGGGCGTACAGCAGCCGGTACTGCTGGTCGACCATGCCCTGCCACATCGCCGCGTCCACGAGGAGGGTGCCCACGGCCTCCGCCTCGTACGCGGCTCCGTACTGCACGCTGCCCGGGGGGATCTGCATCCACAGGATGTCGTCGTCGGCCCCGCCCCGTCCGGTGGTGGCGCGGCCGTCCAGCGGCGCCTGGTAAAGCACGCGCAGGCCGCGGCCGAGGCCCCGTGCGAAGGCGTCTTCGAGAGGGCTCGGCCGGCCCGAGGGGATGCCCTGCTCCCCCTGCTCGGTCCACCACTGGCCGTTGTGGAACGGTACGCCGTACGCGGGGCCGGGCAGCTCCCGCAGCTCGATGCGGCGCAGCCGGCACCCCTGCACGGGCCGGCCGACCAGGGTGTGTCCGGGGCCTTCGGCCGGGCCCAGGAGCAGGGTGCCCGTCTCCAGGCGGCCGAGGAAGTGCCAGTGCCCGGCCTGCGCCGCGTCGACGGCGAAGAGGTCCAGCTCGCCGTGCTCGACGAGCCACAGGACGAGCGGCCCCTCCAGCGACACGCTGCGCAGTCCCGCGCAGTCCACCGGCGAGCCCAGCGCGCCCAGGGCCGCGAGGACCGCGTCGGAGTCCCGGCCCGGGGCCGGGCTCTGGCCCGGAGTCGGAGCCGGAGCCGGTGCCTGCCCCGGGCCGGGGTCCGGGTGGCCGGCGGTGACGGTGGCGTGGTGCGGGTACGTCACCTCAGTGCTCCTTGACCAGTTCGGCGTACGGGCCCTGCGCGGCGACCAGGTGCTCGTGCCGCCCGCGTTCCACGACCGTGCCCCGGTCCAGGACGACGATCTCGTCGCTGTCGCGCACCGTGCTGAGCCGGTGGGCGATGACCACACAGGCGCAGCCGCGACGGCGCAGGTTGTCGATGATGAGCTGTTCGGTCACCGCGTCCAGGGCGCTGGTCACCTCGTCGAGGACCATGACGCTCGGGCGGCGCACCAGCGCCCGGGCGATCTCGAGGCGTTGGCGCTGCCCGCCGGAGAAGTTGCGGCCGTCCTGCTCGACGCGGCTGTGGATGCCGCCGGGTCGCCGGGCGACCACGTCGTGGACGGCCGCGTCCTCCAGGGCGGCGACGACGGCCTCGTCCGGGATGGAGGGGTCCCACAGCGTCACGTTGTCGCGGACGGTGCCCTCGAAGAGGAAGACGTCCTGGTCGACGAAGGAGACGGAGGCGGCCAGCGTGCCGCGCGGAATGTCCTCCAGTCGCATCCCGTCGATGCGGATGGCGCCCGCCCACGGGGTGTGGAGGCCGGAGATCAGCCGGGAGACCGTGGACTTGCCGCTTCCGGAGCCGCCGACGAGCGCGACCTGACGGCCGGGGCCGACCGAGAGCGAGAAGTCCTTGAGCAGCGGGGCGTCCAGCGGGCTGTACCCGAAGGTGACGCCGTCCAGCTCCACGTGGCCCTTGAGGCGGCGGTTGCCTGCGGCGGGCTCGCGCCGCGCATACACCCGGTCGACGGGGAAGTTCTCGACGTCCTTGAGCCGGGCGACGTCGGCGGCGAAGTCCTGGATCCGTCCGGCGACGCCGCCCAGGCGGGAGATCGGCGCGGTGAAGCTGGTCACCAGGGCCTGGAAGGCGACGAGCAGACCCACGGACAGATGCCCTTCCACCGCCTGCAGGCCCCCGATCAGCAGGATCAGGGCGCTGTTGAGCGCGGCCAGCGTGGGCGCGACGATGGCCAGCCACGCGCTGGGCACGCCGAGCCGCTGCTGCACGTCGAGGGTGACCGCGTGCTGTCCGGCCCAGCGGCGGAAGAAGCCGTCCTCGCCGCCGGTCGCCTTCATCGTCTCGATGAGCTGGAGACCGCTGTAGGAGGTGTTCGTCAGGCGGGCGCTCTCGGCGCGCAGCTTCTGCGTGCCGGTGGCCCTGAGGCGGATCACGATCCGCAGGGCCACGATGTTGAGCAGCGCCATCATCACGCCGACGAGGGTGAGCTGCGGGTCGTACGTCCACAGCAGCACGGCGTAGAGCACGACCACCAGGGCGTCCACGCCCGCGGCGGCCAGGTCCCGGGCGAGCGTCTCGGCGACCGCGTCGTTGGACTGCAGGCGCTGGACCAGGTCGGCCGGGTTGCGCTGGGAGTAGAACGCGACCGGAAGTCTGAGCAGGTGCCGGAAGAAGCGGGCGCTGCCCAGGGTGGAGGAGATGATGCGCCCGCGCAGCAGGTTGGCCTGCTGCAGCGCGGTGAGTGCGGCGGTGAACACCAGGGTGACGGCCATCGATGCGAACAGCACGCCCAGCAGGGAGGTCTGCTGCCCGATGAGGAACATGTCGATGTACGTGCGGCTCAGTGCGGGCACCGACGCGCCGACGGCCACCAGCAGGATGCTGGAGATGACGGCGGCGGCCATGGTGCCCGAAGTGCCGCGCAGACGCGCCGGCATGGCGCCCAGGACGCCCGGCCTGCGACCGCCGCGGCGAAAGCCCTCGCCGGGCTCGAAGGTGAGCACGACCCCGGTGAAGCTGGTGTCGAACTCGTCCATGGGGACGAACCGGCGTCCCTTGCCCGGGTCGTTGACGTACACGCCCCTGCGGCCGAAGCGGCGGCCCGTGCCGTCGTAGACGACGTAGTGGTTGAACTCCCAGAAGAGGACGGCCGGGGCGCTCACCTCGGCGAGCGCGGCCAGGTCCATCTGCATGCCCTTGGCCGTCAGCCCGTAACCGCGGGCGGCCTTGAGGAGGTTGCTGGCGCGGGAGCCGTCGCGGGAGACACCACAGGCGATGCGCAGTTCCTCCAGCGGGACGAATCGGCCGTAGTGGCCGAGCACCATGGCGAGGGCGGCCGCACCGCATTCCACCGCCTCCATCTGCAGCACCGTGGGGGTGCGTACGGCACGGGGCGTCCTGCCCTTGGGAGCGGGCGCGGGCCTGCGTCGCGTGCCGCCGTTGGGCTCGGGGCGGTGGCGCCGGCGGCCGGCGGGAGGGAGCTGGTGCGCAGGCGGAGGCACTCGCCGCCCGCGTCGCTGCGGCGCGGTCACGGCAGCAGCCAGTCGACGGGGCGCTGAGCGGCGAGGTGGACGGCTCCGGTCACCGGTGTGGCGGAGTCGAGGGCGTACGGGGGGCCGTCCGCGGAGGACCAGCGGTAGCCGGACTCGGTCGTGGAGGAGCGCTCCAGCTGTACGATCACCGCGACCGGGCCGCCCTGCCGGGAGAACCGTTCGCCGAGCCCGCTGTCGCTGAGGAAGCTGCTGATCTGTGCCTGCGTCTGGGGCGCCCGGCCGATCGCCTCGACGCGGCCGCGCAGCATGCCGAACCGCTGCTGGGGCACCGACTGCACGCTCAGGTCGACCGGGGCGCCCACGGCGAGCGCCGACCCGCTGCCACCCGGCACGTAGAGGACGGCCACCAGGGGTTCGTCGGCGTTCTTCACATGTTCGAGGGTCGCCACGTCCGCGCCGGTCGTGACGACCGAACCCACGGTGGCGACCAGGGTCCTCAGCAGGCCGCCGGTCACCGCGCGCACGGGCCGGTCGCCCTGCTCCGTACGGACGTTGAGCAGGGGCGCGCCGGGGGGCAGCAGCGCGCCCTCCTCGGCGAGTACCGCGGTCACCTGGCCGGCGACCGGGCTCTGCAGCACGTAGCTGCCCTCGGCGTGGGTGAGGATGCCGGGTGCGCTCAGCTTGGGCGCCACGGTGCCGGTGAGGGCCCAGACGCCCGCCGCGGCCATCGCGAGGACCGTGACCGCCAGTACGAGCCGCCCCTGCGGGCGCGCGAACCGTACGGGCAGATCGAGCTCTTCGGGCGATTGCAGCTTGGAAAGTGCCTTTTCGCGAAACTGCACGGACTATTCCTTCAACTGCATTCGTATCGGTCGGGCATGCGGGCAGCCGAGAACCCCGGAGCCGTGGGGGATGCTCCGGGGTTCACGGGGAATCCACTCAGAAACCGGCGCGACCGGTGTTCACCGAAACGCCGGTGATGCCCGAGACGAGGCCGGGGACGTTGGAGACGAGACCGGTCGCGGCCTGGACGGTGTCGAGGGAGCCCACGACGCCCACGACGCTACTGACGTCGCTGGTCACAGCGCCGCCGAGGCCGCCGTTGATGCTGACGATGCCGCCGGAGACGGCGTCCAGCTCGGAGTCGGCCATCTCGCGGGTCTCGAGGTCGTTACGCATGACGCGCACCTTTCATTGGGGGGAGGTTTTTCATCGCGCGGCGCCTCGACGGCTCGGCCGTCTTTCTTTCAACTGCCGCGGTGCCCAGATAAAAGCACGCGAACAGGCGACCCGGCCAATCCCGTTGAGGCCTCGCCGCGGGGAGATGGCCACCTCTGAGGACCGGCGGGCAGGTTAATTCACGCAATGGTGACGACTTCTCCACAAGATCGAGTAACAGATAGAGGCCCTTCGCCCTTTACACGGAACCTACTGGGACATATCAACATCAAATACGGGCGAGATGTCCGGTGTGGCGAGGAAGTGTGGAGAACGGCAGACCCGATCACGCACACGCTGTGCAGATTTCCGGAAGGCGCATGGGGTGACGGGACCGTCACGCCGGGTGTGCTCAGCGGTGGCCCCTTCGCTCCCGGGGCGGCTTCAGGGGCCGGGAGGGAAGAGCGACCCCGCTGTGCGCTGGTGGAACGGCGAAGAGCCCGGCCCCGGTCGGAGGTGACCGGGGCCGGGCCTGTGGGGGGAGATCAGCAGTTGCGGATGGCCCAGACCGGCGACCAGTCCTGGCCGAGCTGGCCGCCGCCGGGCTGGAAGGACTTCACGACTCCGCCGCTCTGGTTGTAGAAGTACGAGGTGGGGCTGCCGGTCTGGTTGTTCCAGTAGGCCCCGTTGCCGTTCCAGTTGGAGACCGCGTACCGGTTGCAGTGGTAGAGGTAGAAGACCTTCCAGTCCGACGTGGTCGGATCCCAGACGAGGGTGCAGAGGTTCCCGCTGCCGCAGGTGTAGCTGCCGCCCGGGGCCACGTGGGAGGTGGAGACGGCGGGCGAGATGCCCGGCGACGCGGCGGCCGCGAGGGACGCCGACCGGGCCTCTGCCGGGGCGGCCGGCGCGACGAGGACGCGGGCGCCCGCGCCCTGCTCCGAGGATACGGCGGCCTGGGCCGACCCGGCGGTGAAGGCCGCCGTGAGCAGCATCGCGGTGGCGCCGAACATGCCGAGAATGGAACGCTTGACGTGCATCGTGAACCCCTTGTCAGAGCGGTGTGACGTGCCTCAAGGCTCACGGAGGAGCGGGCCCGGCAGTACCTCGCAGGTGCGAGGTACACCAACGTGCGGTCAGCAGTCCGGGACCCAGGAGTGGGAGCGCGGGTGCACGGCGCCGGCGAGATTGGTCCGGGTGCGCACCTTCACACAGCCCAGCAGGTCCCGTTTGTCGGTCTGCGCGTAGTAGAGGACGTCGACCTGGGTCGCTCCCTCGGCGAGGTCGAACCCGTTGTTGTAGACCGAGCGGGGCGCACTGCGGGCCGTCCACCGGCAGGGGTTCAGGCCGTCGTTCCAGTCGGCGTCGCCGTCGACCCAGGAGCACATCTCGCCCAGGCCGTCCTCCTTCGTGAAGAAGCAGACGGCCCCGCGCCGGCACCGGTCGTACCCCACCGGCTCGTCGTCGCCCCCGAGGGTGAGCAGGCCCGTGCCCCATGCGGCCACCAGGCCTGCGAGCGCCGCCGCCCCGGCCGCGATCAGTACGCGCCTCCGCCGTCGCGGGCCGGCGCCGGCCGGCTCCTCGCTGCGCGGATCCGGGAGGCGCGGATCCGGGAGGCGCGGATCCGAGAGGCGCGGATCCGAGAGGCGCGGATCCGAGAGGCGCGGATCCGGGGCATGCGGAACCGGGGCGCGCGGAACCCGGCTTCGCGGCTCCGCGCCGCGACGCGGCGCCGGCGGTGCGCAGCCCGGGGCGGGCCGGCCGGCGGCGGCCGCCTCCACCCGGCGCAGCAGAGAGGCCGCGGTGTGCCCGGCGCGGTCCTCGTGCCGCCGAGCCAGGCAGTCGCGGACGATGTCCCGCCAGGGCTCCGGCAGTTCCGGCGACAGACGCAGTTCCTCCTCGCCCCTGGCGTAGCGCAGCGCCGCGTCCCGGCGGGCGGTCGCCGTGCCGCCCGGCAGTGGCAGCGAGCCGGTCAGGACGACGTGGGCCAGCACGCCGAAGGCCCAGATGTCGGCGGTCGGGCGGATCTTCATGCCGCGTTCGCCGACCTCCGACCAGAGCAGGTCCGGCGGGGTGTAGTCGGGCGTCGCGAAGGCCGGCGCGTACGCGTGGGTGCCCTCCAGCTCCGCCGCCATGTTGAAGTCGGCGAGCCGCGCCGAGCCGTCGGGCATCAGCAGGACGTTCCCGGGCTTGAGGTCGCCGTGCACCCAGCCCGCCCCGTGCAGTTGTCCGAGTCCCTCGCAGACCTGGGCGAGGAGAACGGGGCCCGCCTCCGGCACTCCGTCGGCCAGCAGGGCGTCCAGCGACCCCTCGGCCTCCTCCAGGACGAGCACGGTGGCGCCGTCGAGTTCGGGGCGGCCGGGGTCGTCGACGGTGAGCACGTCGTACATCCGGATCAGCCGGGGTGTGCACACGCGGCGCAGCACCTCGGTCTCGCGGGCGGCGAGCTCGCCCAGGTGCCGCAGCTGGCGCGGGGTGCGGGTGCCGGTCGGGAGAACCTTGAGCGCGGCCCGGTGGGGCAGACCCGGCTCGGGGGCGGCGCGCCGAGCCGCGTACACGCTGCCGAAGGCGCCGGCCCCCAGCAGGTGGCCGACGACCCAGGGGCCGACCCGGTAGCCCGGAGGAACGGCGAGGGCGCCTAAGTGCCCGGCCCGCCCGGTCAGCGGGCGGTACCGGTCGGGGCGGCCGGCAGGACCGCCAGGTCGTACTCGCGGACGAGGTCGAAGCGCAGGGCCAAGGAGACCAGGGTCTCCTTCTTGCCGACCAGCCGCGGTCCCGGATCCGCCGTGTCGGGGCCGGGCTTGAGGCGAAGCTTGACCGCGAGGTAGTCGATGTTCCACTGCACGGCCGCGCGGTTGGCGGCCGGCCACAACGGCTTCAGCCGCTCGACGACCTGCTCGACGGTGGGAAGCGAGGCATGCGGTTCGCCGCGCAGCCGCGGCTCGCAGAGCGCGGTGAGGACCAGGAAGTACCGGCTGGAGCGGTCGAGCGGGAAGGCGAGCGCGGTGGGCTCCCCGTCGGGCTCGCCGTGAGCGTCCCGGTCGGCGTAGTCGTGGCGCGGTGCCCAGACGTCCAGGGTGAGCAGTTCGGACCCGGCCGGCAGGACGATCCGGGAGAACTCGAAGGGGACGGGTGCGCCCAGCCGCCCGGGCGCGATCTTGATGTGCTCGCCGGCGCCCTCGGGGTTCTCGACCACGTAGGTCGACGAGCCGCTGAGATTGCTGAGCGACCAGTACGTGCCGGTGGCCGCGATCTCCCCCGCGGAGCGCGAGACGCCGGCGTGCGGAACGCGCAGGCCTCCGTCGCCTGCTTCTTCACGGCCGAACCGGAGGGTCTGCCCCGGTGCCAGGCGAATGTGTGCGGCCGGGGACATGGTGGGCCCCGGAACCACGAGGATGCTGTACACGCTGCTTCCTTCCCCCAAGGTGGCGAGGGAAGGTTAGCCAGCGGAATTAATCATTCCGGCAACGATGGCAGGTATATGTACTCAGCACTCACCGCGCCAATGGAAGCGATCGACGGTCCGGCCGCCAGCGGGCAGGTTCCCGCGCCCCTCGTCCCAGCCGTAGTGCAGGCAGGCACTGCCACCCTCCTTGAAGTACACCTGTACGTGGTCGTAACCCGGCTGCGCCGTACCGTTGTTGAAGAAGGAGCGGCGCAGGCCGCAGGTGCTGTGGGGCTCGTCGGCGGCGGAGCGGCATACGGTGCCGGTCCCGTCGGCGCCCGAGTAGAAGCAGACGAAGCCGGACGGGCAGTCCTGCCAGGCGGCGGGCGTTCCGCTGCAGTTGCGGCTGGTGACGCTCGGCCAGTCCTTCGCGTCGCCCGTGTACTCGACGCCGTCGAAGTGGACCGGCACCCGGTGGCTCTCGTCGGTGAAGTCACCCGAGGCCAGGTAGCGCTGCTCGTAGTGCAGGTGGGACCAGTCCGAGGCACCCGAGGTCCCGATCCGGCCGATCCGGGTGGACGGCTGGACGGCGTCGCCCTTCTTGACGTAGGCCGCCGGGTCGTCCTTCAGGTGGTAATAGGCCGAGAACCAGCCGTTGCCGTGGCTGATCTGGATGGTGTTGCCCGATCCGTTGTTCCAGTAGGTGGCGGACACCACTCCGGCGGCGGACGCCAGGACGGGCAGGCCGTCGGAGCCGGTGTTGCCCTCCACCACGATGTCCAGGGCGGGGTTGTGGCCCCAGGTGTGCATCTCCCAGGTCGTGCCGCAGGGGAACGGCAGCTGGAACGCCGGCTTCGCCGCGGCCGCCGCCCCCTGGGCCGCGGCGGAGCCGGGCGCACCCGCCAGCACCAGTCCCGCCACGCACATCAGCACCACCGCCCGCAGCCTGCGCACGTACCGCAGCATGTCTTCCCCTTCCGGCCCACGTGGACGACGCCCGGAGGCGGGCGTCGTCGAGCGCCATCGTGGGGGGCGGGGGCAGCTCACACCACCTCGCAGCTACGAGGGTCACGCCCGGCGGGATCCGGGCGTCCTCGTCCCTCGCCCGTCAGCCGGCGCGGGTCGGTCCGGGAAGCAGGAGCGCCGGCGCCCACAGCATCTTGCGACCGGTCAGCAGATGCGCGGCAGCTGTTCTCCGATCGGCAGGTCGACCACACGGGTGCCGCCGAGGGCGGTACGTGCCACGACCAGGCCCGGGTGGGCGTCGACGGCCTCGCCGATCACCGCCGCGTGGCGGCCCAGCGGATGGGCGCGCATGGCGTCGAGGACGGCATCGGCGTGCTCGCGGGGGACGAAGGCGACCAACTTGCCCTCGTTGGCCACGTAGAGCGGGTCGAGGCCGAGGATCGCGCAGGCGTTCGCGACGGCGGCGGGGACCGGGACGCGACCCTCCTGGATCACGACCCCGGTGCCCGAGGCGGCCGCGATCTCGTTGAGGGAGGCCGCGAGTCCGCCCCGCGTGGGATCGCGCAGGACGTGCAGGTCGGAGGTGACGGCGAGCATGCTCTGCACGAGACCGCCGAGGGCCGCGCAGTCGCTCTCGACGTCCACGCCGAATTCCAGCCCCTCGCGGACGCTCATGATCGCCACGCCGTGGAGACCGATCTCACCGCTGACGATCACCACGTCGCCGGGCACGACCCGCTGCGGGCGCAGATCCACCCCGTCGGGGATCAGCCCGACGCCCGAGGTGTTGATGTAGACGCCGTCCCCGTGACCCGTTTCGACCACCTTGGTGTCGCCGGTGGCCACCTCCACGCCCGCGGCCCGGGCGGCGGCGCCCATGGCCTCGGCCACGCGCGCCACCACGGACATCTCGACACCCTCTTCGAGGATGAAGCCGCAGGACAGGTAGGAGGCTCGGGCTCCGCTCATGGCCAGGTCGTTGACCGTGCCGTTGACCGCGAGGTCGCCGATGGAGCCGCCGGGGAAGAACAGCGGCCGCACGACGTAGGAGTCGGTGGAGAAGGCCAGCCGGACGCCCCCGAGGGTGACGGCCGCGGAGTCCCCGAGCTGGGCGAGTACGTCGCCGCCGAAGGCGGGGGCGAAGAGGTGCTGGACCAGCTCGGCGGAGAGCGCGCCGCCGCCGCCGTGGCCCATCACCACGCGGGGGCGGTCGCGCAGCGGGGCCGGGCACGTCCAGCCCGTGACGTCGAGTGCGGTGTCAGACAACGGGGCTCGCCTCCAGCGCGGTGGTCGGGGCGGCGGGCACGGTCCCCAGTTCCAGCCGCCGGTAGAGGTAGTACGCGGCGCAGGCACCTTCGCTGGAGACCATGGTGGCGCCGAGCGGGCTGCGCGGGGTGCAGAGCGTGCCGAAGGCCTCGCACTCGTGCGGCTTGAGCAGCCCCTGGAGCACCTCGCCGCTGCGGCACTCGGCCGGTTCCACGGTGTTGATGCCGGTGACGGAGAAGCGGTGTTCGGCGTCGAAGTCGCGGTAGCGGGCGGACAGCCGCCAGCCGCTGGCGGGGATGACGCCGATGCCGCGCCAGGCCCGGTCGGTGACTTCGAAGACGTCCTTCAGCATGGCGAGCGCGGCCGGGTTGCCCTCCGGGCGGACGGCGCGGGCGTAGGCGTTGTCGACCGTGTGTTCGCCGCGTTCCAGCTGCCGCACGGCCCGGCGTACGCCCTCCAGGATGTCCAGCGGCTCGAATCCCGTCACCACGATCGGCACGCGGTGGCGGGCGGCCAGCTCGGGGTACTCGCTCACGCCCATCACGCTGCACACGTGCCCGGCGGCGAGGAAGCCCTGGACCCGGCAGCTCGGTGACTGCATGATCGCCTCGATGGCCGGGGGGACCCGTACGTGGGACACCAGCAGGCTGAAGTTGCGGATGCCCAGCTTCTTCGCCTGGTACACCGTCATGGCGTTGGGCGGTGCGGTGGTCTCGAAGCCGATGCCGAAGAACACCACCTGGCGCCGCGGGTTCTCCTGGGCGATCTTCAGGGCGTCGAGCGGGGAGTAGACGACGCGTACGTCGCCGCCCTCGCTGCGCACCTGGAACAGATCGCGGCCGGTCCCGGGAACGCGGAGCATGTCGCCGAAGGAACAGAAGATCACATCGGGGCGGGAGGCGATCTCCAGCGCCTTGTCGATGACCTCCAGCGGCGTGACGCACACCGGGCAGCCCGGACCGTGGATCAACTCCACCTGATCAGGCAGCAGTTGGTCGATGCCGTGCCGGATGATGGTGTGGGTCTGGCCGCCGCACACCTCCATCAGGGCCCAGGGCCGGGTCACGGTGGCGTGGATGTCGTCAAGCAGCCGGCGGGCGAGGGCCGGGTCCTGAAATTCGTCGATGTACTTCACGGCTGGACTTCCTCCTGCGGTGCGGCGACGGCCGGTTCGTCGGCGAAGGGCCAGGGGGCGCCGCCGGCCGCGGCCGCCTGCTCCCAGGGGTCGCCGAACTCCTCCTGGAGCATGCCGAGCTGCGCGAAGAGTTCGAGGGTCTGCTTGGCCGACTCCTCGTCGAGGCGCTGGAGGGCGAACCCCACGTGGACGATGGCGTACTCGCCCACCTGCAGGTCCGGAAGGTACTCCAGGCACACCTCCTTCTGGACGCCGCCGAAGTCGACGGTAGCCATGCGGGTGCCGTCCTTCTCCCCGATGTCAAGCACTCTGCCGGGTACCGCCAGGCACATGGGCTTCTCCTTGCTGTGGGTGGTGCTCCGTGGCTGAGGCCGCCGCCACCATGAGCTGGCCGAGGGACAATCCGCCGTCGTTCGGGGGGATGCGGCCGTGGCGCAGGACGGTGAATCCGGACGCGCGCAGGGTGCGCGCACACGCGGAGGAGAGCAGGGTGTTGGCGAAGACACCGCCGGTCAGTGCGACGGTGTCCAGGCCGTGACGCTCGCGCGCGAGCCCGCAGAGCGTGCCGACGAGGGCGGCGACGGAGGTGTGGAAGCGGGCGGCGATCAGCGCCGGGGCCGCGCCCGCGCGGAGGTCGGCGACCACCGCGGCCAGGACGGGCGCCGGATCGGCGGTGACGGGCCCCCCGGCGTGGTCCGGCGGGACGCGCAGGCCGAAGGCGTAGCCGGTGTCGGGGCGGGAGTCGGGACCTGAGCCGCAGGCACAGGCGCTGGCGCAGGCACAGGCGGATGCTCCGCTCGCTTCGAGCGCCGCGCCCTCCAGCTCGATCGCGGCCTGCGCCTCGTAGCCGGCGCGGTGGCAGACACCGGCCAGGGAGGAGACCGCGTCGAAGAGGCGGCCCATGCTGGAGGTCGGGACGCAGTTCAGGCCGCGTTCCAACTGACGTCGCAGTACGCGCATTTCGTCCGGCGGACAGGCGGCCGTGCAGGGCAGGTCCGGAGTCCAGTCGATGCCCGCGGCCCGCAGGTGGGACAGCGCCATGCGGTACGGACGGTGCACGGCCGCGTCGCCGCCCGGCAGCGGGACGTACGCGAGGTGGGCGAACCGGGTGTAGCCGGCGTAGTCGGCGAGCAGCACCTCGCCGCCCCACACGGCGCCGTCGTCGCCGTAGCCGGTGCCGTCGAAGGCGATGCCGATCACCGGGCGGCCGCCGTCCAGGCCGTGCTCCGCCATGGCGGAGGCGATGTGCGCGTGATGGTGCTGGACGCGGACGAGCGGCCGGGCGCCCGCTGCCCGCCGGGCCCATCCCGCGGAACGGTAGCCGGGGTGCCGGTCGGCGGCGAGCCGGACGGGGCTGACGCCGGTGATGGACTCCAGCTGCCGCTCGGCGCGTTCGAAGGCGTCCTGGGTGGCGAGGTCGTCCATGTCGCCGACGTGGGCGGAGAGCCAGGCCCGGCGCCCTTCACCGAGGCAGAAGGCGTTCTTCAGGTCACCGCCCGCGGCGAGGGTCGCGGGGACCGCCAGCGGAAGGGCCAGCGGCAGCGGGGCGTACCCCCGGGAGCGCCGTACGGTCAGCGTCTCGCCGTCGCAGACCCGCACCACCGAGTCGTCGCACGGCACGTGGATGGGGCGGTCGTGCGTGAGCCAGGCGTCGGCGAGGAGGGCGAGCCGGTCCAGGGCCTCGTCGTCGTCGGTGACGATGGGCTCGCCCGCGAGGTTGCCGCTGGTCATGACGAGCAGGCGGGGGCCCGGCGGGTCACCGGGCAGTCCGAGCAGCAGGTGGTGGACCGGCGTGTACGGGAGCATCACGCCGAGGTCGGGACAGCGCGGGGCGACCCCGTCCGCCGCGCCGCCCGGAGCGCCGCCGCCCGCCGCGCCTGCGCGGCGGCGCAGCAGCACGATGGGCCGTACGCCGCCTTCGAGCAGCCTGCGTTCCTCGGGACCGATGTGCGCGAGCCGCTCGGCGTCGGCGAGGTCCCGGGCCATCAGCGCGAAGGGCTTGTCCCCTCGGGCCTTGCGGCGGCGCAGCTCCGCCACGGCGCCCGGGTGGGTGGCGTCGCAGGCCAGGTGGTAGCCGCCCAGGCCCTTGACGGCGAGGATCGCACCGGCCGCCAGGAGCCGTCGGGCCGCGGCGACCGGGTCGACGTCCGGGGTCTCGCGGGGCGGGTGCCCGGTCAGAAGCCTCAGCCGGGGGCCGCAGGCCGGGCAGGCGACGGGCTGGGCGTGGAAGCGGCGGTCGGAGGGGTCGGCGTACTCGCGGGCACAGTCGGGGCACATGGGGAAGCGGGCCATGGTGGTGTGGGCGCGGTCGTACGGCAGCCCGGTGACGATGGTGAAGCGCGGCCCGCAGTGGGTGCAGGTGATGAAGGGGTGACGGTGGCGCCGGTCGGCCGGGTCCGCCAGTTCGGTGAGGCAGTCGGCGCAGGTGGCCACGTCCGGGGAGACGAGCGTCCGGGCGGGGCCGCCGGTCCGCGAGGCGATGATGGTGAATCCGGCACCCCCCGACACGGGGACCTCGCAGTGGTCGACGGCGTCCACGACGGCCAGCGGGGGCGCGTCCGCCGCGAGCCGCTCGCAGAACCGCGACACCGCCGCGGGGGCGCCCTCGACCTCCGCGACGACGCCCTCGGGGGTGTTGGTGACGTGGCCGGCGAGGCCGAGCCCGATCGCACGGGTGTAGACGTAGGGCCGGAAGCCCACGCCCTGGACCACGCCCCGGACCGTGACCCGGCGGCGCTGCACGGCCTCCATCAGCGGGGCTGCGCGGCGGGCTGGACGTGCAGGTGATCGTGATCGGGCCCGTGTCCGTGGTCGTGAGCGTGCTCGTGTCCGTGGTCGTGAGCGTGCTCGTGATCGTGGTCGTGAGCGTGCTCGAGAGCGTGAGCGTGCTCGAGAGCGTCCTCGTGATCGTGCTCGTGCCCATGGGACTGCTGCTGACGGGCCATGACCGGGGTGTGCGTCCCGGCCCCCGCCCCGGCCGCCAGCGCCCGGTCGAGCAGGACGCCCAGGCCCTCCCCCGCACGAGCGGAGGTGAGGACCACCTCCACACCGGGATTGACCTGCTGGACGTGGGCGCGGAAGGCGGCCTCGTCGAACTCGACGGCTCGCGCGATGTCGGTCTTGGTGACCACCACCAGCTGCGCCAGTCCGAAGGCGGTCGGATACTTCAGCGGCTTGTCCTCGCCCTCGGTCACCGAGGCGAGCACCACCCGCAGCGACTCCCCCAGGTCGTAGGTCGCGGGGCAGACCAGGTTGCCCACGTTCTCCACGAAGAGCAGCCGGGTGTCCTCGGGCAGCCAGCCGTCCAGGTGCCGGCCGAGCATCCCGGCCTCCAGGTGGCACAGCCCGTCGGTGAGGACCTGCTTGACCGGTACGCCCGAACGGGCCAGCCGCACCGCGTCGTTCTCGGTGGCCAGGTCCGCCGTCAGCGCGGCCACGGCCACGCCCCGCTCCCGCGCGAGGAGCAGTTCGCGCTCCAGCAGGGCCGTCTTCCCGCTGCCGGGGCTGGAGAGCAGATTGACGACCGTCGTACCGCGGGCGGTGAGTTCGGCGCGCAGGACCTGGGCGGCGACGTCGTTCTTGGCGAGTACCGCCTGCCGCAGATCGACCACTCGGCACATGGTTCAGGCCTCCTCGGGAATCGGTTCGCGGGTACGGGCACCGGCGGGGCCGTCCTCCCAGCGCACGCTGAGGATCTCCAGCTCGCGGCCCGACAGCAGTTCCACGTCCGTGGCCCTGCCGCATCCGGGGCAGCACAGTTCCGGGGGCATCCCCACGGCCCAGGTGCCCGTACAGGACCCGCAGCGTGCGCGGGCCGTCACGGATTCGGTGACGAGTTCCGCGCCGTCGAGGACCGTGCCGGCACAGGCCAGTTCGAAACAGAAGGCCAGCGCGTCGGGGACCACCCCCGCCAGCTCGCCGACCTGGAGCCGTACGGACGTGACGGCGCGCGCGCCGCCCGCTCGGGCCGCCTCTTCCACCTGGCCCACGACGGCCATGGCGATCGACATCTCGTGCATCGGACTCCGTCCTGCCGGGGCTCATTACACCGGCGGGACGGAGTCGGCGCAGGCGGGCACGCCGGTGGGCGGCGCGCCCCGTACGCCATTCGGGCGCCGCGACGGCGGCCGGGTCACATCCTGCGCATGCGCAGGTAGCGCCTGATGTCGGGGAAGACGACGGCGAGGACCGCGGCGAAGGCGGCGGCCGCGGCCCCGCCGATGACGACGTTCTTCATGGGGTTCTCCTCAGTTGGCGGCGAGGTCTGCCGGCTTCGTCGTGGACGGGTCGCGGATCAGGTCCAGGGCCATGCGTACGGCCTCCGGGACGGCTGCGGTCACGGGTGCGCTCAGTCCGATGCCCTCCTCGACGCAGGCCGGTTCGCAGCCGAGGACCAGCGTGCGCCGCGGAGGGGTGGTGCCGGTCCCGGCACACAGGGTGTCCAGCAGCGCCAGGACAGCGTCCGGGGACATGTGGTGGCCGTCCAGCACGGCGCCGCCGGGCTCCGCCTCCAGGCCCGGGGCCGCGTCGGCCTCGATGAGGTAGAGCGTGCCCGGCTCGCCGCCGCGTGCGGTGGCGTCGACCAGCAGGAGCGTGTCGTAGCCGTCGAGGAGCTGGTAGGCGAGGTGGACGCCGCGTACGCCGAAGTCCACCACCTCGACGTCGTCGGGCAGCGGGTGAGCGGACAGGGCCCGCACGGTCTCGACGCCGAAGCCGTCGTCGCCGAGGAAGACGTTGCCGATGCCCGCGACCAGGACCCTGCCGCTCACACGTCCTCCAGGGGGGTGACCTCGTCGGGCTGGAAGTAGAGGAACCGGCCCTGCTCGCGGCGGATGTCCGCGCCCGGGTCGTCCTCCACGGTGACGGCGAGGTGCACTCCGCCGTCGACGTCGTGCAGGACGGCCTCGACCAGCGCGGCGCGGCCCTGGAGGAACAGGTCCTGGGCGTCGGTGCGCCGCAGTCCGGGGCGCAGCAGGACACGCGTGCCCGGGCCCACCGAGGTGCCTCCGATCGTGATCCGGTCGCGCGCCGGGTCCGCGGTGTCCGTGCGGGCCGGGTCCCACCAGGGGGTGTCGGGCCTGAACACCACGTCGGAATCCGGGAGTTCCGCCGACAACGGCGGCTGATCCGGTCCGGTGACCTCGCGCAGGGCGCGCACCGCGCCGTGCAGCCGTTCCAGTACTTCGGGGGGCATGCAGTCGGCGAGGTCGATCACGGCGGCCGCCCGGGCGTCCGTACCGCGCGCCTCGCGCTTCTCCTGGTCGGTCAGGGCCGCCGTGCGCAGGGCGAGAATCTCGTCGATCTCGGTGGCGTCGTACATGGCGCCCGCGCTCTCGGGAGCGATGGCCGGGTGGTCCTCCAGGATGATCGGGGAGGACAGGACCACGTCGGCGCTGCCGGGCTCGCCCGCGAGGACCGGCCAGGTGTGGCGGTTGACGCAGGCGGCCACCGCCTCCCGGGCCCACTCGGGCGGGTCGGTCATGGACAGGAAGGAACCGGAGTCGAGGCCCAGCAGGAGATGGGCGGCGACCAGTGAGTGGGGCAGCGCGGACTCCCGGTCGGCGGACCCGGCCGCCCTTGCGGTGCCGGAGCCGGGACCGGAACCTCCCTCGGCGGCGGCCGCGGGGGTCCAGGGGCTGGTGTTCTCCACCACCGCCCTGAGCCGGAACACCCGGTAGGCACCGTCGAGTTCGGTGGCCTGCAGCCGCACGACGCCTTCGATCTCTTCGGTACGCCGTACCAGGCGGCCCACCGTCCGCCCGTCGGCGTCGAGGACGGTCTCGACGTCGTCGCGGGCGGAACGGCGGAAGGGGACGGTGACGCCGCCGTCCGCCAGCTCGGCCACGGCGACGGACAGTTCGACCCGCTCCTCGGCTCCCTCGTCCCAGGGGACGAGGACCCGGTCGGCCAGGTGCAGCTCGGGTACCTCGGCGAAGTTCCCGTCGTCCAGCGCCTGTTGGACCGTACGCCGCTGTGCGTGCAGGAAGCGCAGCTCCAGGGCGAGCGTCGCCCCGCTCCGCGGCTCCATCAGGATCTCGGTCTGCTGGAAGACGTGCTCGTCGTGCGCGCGTCCCCAAGCGGGGGGCACGAGGACGCCGAACTGCCAGCGCAGCCGGTTCTTCGCCGCCGAGGCCCGGTAGGGGTAGAGCACGTACCCCTCGAGGAGGACGGCGTCGGCCACCTGCCGGGCGACGGCGAACCGGGAGTCCGGGGCGGTCGTCGTGGTCGGGGATCCGGTCACGGAGCCGTCCTCTCGGTGAGGCGCGGCAGGATCGTGCCCAGCCGTACGGCCCCGGGGGGTGGCGGCGGCGGGCCGGCCGCGTCCAGCAGGGCCCGTACGGTCGCCTCCCACGAGGCGAGCGCGTGGCGGGAACGGAAGGCGAGCAGCTCGTCCATGGTGTCGCGGGGCAGCCGCAGCCAGCCGCAGCCGGGGAAGTGCTGCTCGACCATCTCGCGCCACACGGCCACGGGCATCCGGTACGAGGCTTCGCGGTCCCAGGGCACCGGCTCGACCCGGAATCCGCCGTCACCGGTGAAGGCGGTGCCGGAGAACAGCATGAGCAGCGGCACCTCGCCGTCTTCGAGGGCTTCGAAGTACCGGGTGGCGGCGATGTCCATGTCGTAGGTGCACGGCACGACGAGGTCCGTCTCGGTCTCGCCGCTGAAGCTCGGGACCATGACCGAGACCTGGGCGAACTGCACCGGCTGGAGGGTGTTGCCCCAGCGGGAGCGCTCGCCGAACAGGTCCGCCAGCCCCTCCGCCTCGGCGGCGCCGTAGGTGCGCCGGGCCGGTTCGATGCGGATCTGGCAGCGCAGGGCGAGGGCGTGTACCCGGCCGCCTCCGGCGGCGGTGATGCGAAGCCGGAAGACGAGGGTGGGGCCGGCGGCGTAGGCGTCGGCGCGCACCCCGGTGCAGGTGAAGGCGAACTCCGTCCGCGCGGTCATCGGACCCCTTCTTCCGCGAGCACCCTGGACCGCCGCTCCACCTGCTCGAAGAAGGCCTGCAGCGCGGCCCGGGCCTCCGCCCCGCCGTCGAAGCCCTGCCACAGCAGCCTCATCCGCCCGACCAGCTCGTAGCAGATGTCGATCGGCACGAGGTAGCACTCGGTCCGGCCCTGCGAGCGGCGCAGCAGCAGCGCCTCCACGTCGGGCCGCAGCAGCGCCGCCAGCCGGCCGGCGCCCAGGACGGTCTGCCAGGTCTCGGGATCGAGTTCGCTCTCGGTGGCTCCGGCCGGGCTCGGGTAGAGGGCGACCAGCCGGTCGAGGGCGGCGTTGCGGAAGAAGAACGCGACGCCGACGGGGATCTGGAGCAGTTCCCACGCGCCCTCGTCGAGCCGGTGACCGGGGTCGGTGAGGTAGCGGTCGGGTACGGCCTGCAGGCGCCCGGTGGCCGCGCCCGGCCGGTCGAACAGCAGGGCGCAGGCGGTGCAGGCGCACATCAACGCCCGCTTCTCGGTCTCCACCAGGTGGCGGTGGCCGTCCTGAGGCACGACCACCCCGCACAGTTCACAGGTCTCGGGCCGGGGCGGGCGCGGGCCCGCGAACCTGCGCAGCCCGCGCGGGCCGTCCCTGCGGACACCGGGCCCGCTCACGGCACCCGCGCCGGGCTCGGGGGCCGGGTGCCGATCTGCAGGAGGGCGGGCGGCGGGGCCGCGGCGGGCTCCATCTCCACGCTCGTCACCTCGGGGGCGAAGCCGGCCAGGACGTCCTCCAGGGTCCGCCCGGCGGCGTCCTGACCGCCGGAGCCCGGGCCGCAGCCGCAGCCGGTGGGGGCGGCGCCGGGGCGCAGCCGCAGAACGCCCGTGGTCTCGTCGAAGCCGACCAGCTCCACCGGCTCGCCCGCGCAGGTCAGGGCGCGCGCGATCCGGGTGTGCACGTCCTCGGGGTGCAGGCCGTGCAGGGAGAGCAGGCTCGCCACGAGCTCGTCGTCGTACACCGCTTCGAGGGGGCCGTCCCCCAGCTTCTCGACGATCCGGGCGAGCCCCGCACCGTAGAAGTCCATGAGGACGCGCACCAGTTCCTCGGCCGCGGCGCACGCCGCCCGGTCGCCGGTGGCGGCGATCCGGTCGAGAACCTCCTCGACCCTGCGCCCGGCCTGCGGGGCGTCGATCACGGCGCTCATCCGCCCAGTCCGCTCAGGCCGGTGGGCACGTGCATCGTCTTGACCGTCTTGCCGTTGCCGACGTACATGTGGACGCCGCAGGGCAGACACGGGTCGAAGCTGCGCACCGTGCGCATGATGTCGATGCCCTTGAAGTTCTCCGGGGTGTTCTCCTCGAAGATCGGTGTGTTCTGCACGGCGTCCTCGTACGGTCCGGGCGTGCCGAACGTGTCGCGGGTGCTGGCGTTCCATGGAGTCGGCGGGTACGGGTGGTAGTTGGCGATCTTCCCGTCGCGGATGACCATGTGGTGCGAGAGGACGCCCCGGACGGCCTCGGTGAAACCGACGCCGATGGACTCGTCCGGCACCTCGAACTTCTCCCAGGTCTGGGTGCGGCCCGCACGCACCTCGGCGAGGCCCTTCTCGGCGCAGTGCAGGGCGATGGCGGCTGCGTACGCCTGGAAGTAGGTGCGGGCGCGGTTGCGTTCCAGCGCGTTGCTCCACTTCGGGATCTTCCACTCGAAGCGGGTCTCGGGCTTGGTCATCGTGCGCGGCAGGGTGATGACGACGCTGTGGCCGGTGGCCTGGACGTAGTCGGTGTGGACGAGTCCGGACAGGGCGGTGGACCACAGGCGGGCGATGGGACCGCCGCCGGTGTCGAGGGCGAGGTGGTCCTTGCCGTCGAACCAGCGGGGCGACATGACCCAGCTGTACTTGTCGTCGAAGTTGCGCTTCTGCGGGGCGGGGATGGTGTGCTGGTTCCACGGGTGGCGGGGGTCCACCGGGTTGCCGAGCGGGTCGTGCGTGACGAACTGCTCCTGGCCCTGCCAGTCGTCGTAGTACGAGCTGCCCAGCAGGATGCGGATGCCGAGGTTGATCTCGGTGAGGTCGTTGGTGACCAGCTTGCCGTCCACGATCACGCCCGGGGTGACGAACATCTTCCGTCCCCAGTCGGTCATGTTGGCGTACGTGAAGTCGCAGTACTCGGGGTCGTTGAGCGCGCCCCAGCAGCCCAGCAGCACCCGGCGGCGGCCGACCTCCTCGTACCCGGGCAGGGCCTCGTAGAAGAAGTCGAAGAGGTCGTCGTGGAGCGGGACGACGCGCTTCATGAACTCGCAGTACCGCATGAGGCGGCTCATGTAGTCCGTGAAGAGCTGGACGGAGGCGATGGTGCCGACGCCGCCCGGGTAGAGGGTGGAGGGGTGCACGTGGCGGCCCTCCATCAGGCAGAACATCTCGCGCGTGTAGCGGCTGACCTGGAGGGCCTCGCGGTAGAACTCGCCCTCGATGGGATTGAGGGAGCGCATGATGTCGGCGATGGTGCGGTAGCCGTGGTCGCCGGCGTGCGGGGCCTCGGTGCGCTCGGCCAGCTCCAGGACCCCGGGGTTGGTCTCGCGGACCATCTTCTCGCAGTAGTCGACCCCGACCAGGTTCTCCTGGAAGATGTTGTGGTCGAACATGTACTCCGCCGACTCGCCGAGGTTGATGATCCACTCGGCGAGGTGGGGCGGCTTCACCCCGTAGGCCATGTTCTGCGCGTACACGGAGCAGGTGGCGTGGTTGTCGCCGCAGATCCCGCAGATGCGGCTGGTGATGAAGTGCGCGTCGCGGGGGTCCTTGCCGCGCATGAAGACGCTGTAGCCGCGGAAGACCGACGAGGTGCTGTAGCACTCCGCGACCCGCTTCTGCTTGAAGTCGATCTTCGTGTGGATGCCGAGACTGCCCACGATCCGGGTGATCGGATCCCAGGCCATCTCCACCAGGCCGCTGCCGTCACCGGCCGCCTTCGTGTTCGGTGCCATCGTGTCTTCCGTGACCCTTCTTCGGTGCGGGGAGCGGGGGTTTGTGCGTGCTACGGGACGGGGGGCCGTCACCAGGGCGGGCGGTAGCCCGTGGTCAGGCCACGGCCCGCGTGCCTCCACTTCGGTTCCTGGTCCACGGTGTGCGCGGTGACCGCCCGCAGCTTGCGGACCACGGCGCCGTACGCGCCGCTCGCCCTGGTGGAGACCTTGGCCCCGGGGGGTTCGTCCATGAACGGCATGAACTTGTCGGGGAAGCCGGGCATCGTGCAGGCGATGCAGATGCCGCCGACGTTCGGGCAGCCGCCGATGCCGTTCATCCAGCCGCGCTTGGGGACGTTGCACTTGACGACGGGGCCCCAGCAGCCGAGCTTGACCAGGCAGAGCGGGGAGTCGTAGGTCTCGGCGAACTGGCCCTGCTCGTAGTAGCCGGCGCGGTCACAGCCCTCGTGGACGGTGGCCCCGAAGAGCCAGGTGGGGCGCAGCTTGTCGTCGAGGGGGATCATCGGGGCCGAGCCCGCCGCCTGGTAGAGCAGGTAGGTCAGGGTCTCCGAGAAGTTGTCCGGCTGGATCGGGCAGCCCGGCACGCACACGATCGGGATGCCGGCCTTCGACGTCCAGTCCCAGCCCAGGTAGTCGGGCACGCCCATGGCGCCCGTCGGGTTGCCCTCCATCGCGTGGATGCCGCCGTACGTGGCGCAGGTGCCGATGGCCACGACGGCGAGGGCCTTGGGGGCCAGGCGGTCGATCCACTCACTGGTGGTGATGGGCTGGCCGGTCTCCGGGTCGTCGCCGAAGCCGCACCAGTACCCCTCGGGCTTGATCTTCTCGTTGGGGATCGAGCCCTCGACCACCAGGACGAACGGATCGATCTCGCCCCGCTCGCCCTTGAAGAACCACTCGATGAAGGTGTCCGCGCCGCCGACCGGACCGCATTCGAAGTCGATCAGGGGCCAGTGCACGGCGATCTTGGGCAGACCCGGCAGCGCACCGGTCACGATCTCCTCGATGCTCGGCTGCATCGCCGCCGTGAGGGATACGGAGTCGCCGTCGCAGCTCAGACCCGCGTTGATCCAGAGGATGTGGATCGGGGGGTCTTCGACCGGGTCCTTCGTCGGTGCGGCCATGGGATGCCTCCTCGGGGAGGGGATCAGGACGGGAGGGGGGTGGGGGAGGGCGGCGTGCCTTCCCCACCCTTCTTGCTAACAGCAGTCCGGGCCGGGCGCCGCGTCAGATGCGGCCAGTCCAGTGACACCACGCGGCCGGACGGGGGTGGCGCCGGGGGCGGCGCCCGCGGTGACGGTCGCGGTGGTCGCGGTGGTCCCAGGGGTCCCGGTGGTGGCCGCGGGAACCCGGTCCGTCGTGGCGCGGGCGAGGTGGGGCGGGGTGGCGGCCGGACGCTCCTTGTGCACGAAGGCGCGGCGCAGGGCGTGGTAGGGGGCGCCCGGGTCGAAGAAGGTCCGCCGCATCAGGGCCAGCTCGGCCTCCCGGTACGCGGCCAGCGGCCGGTGCGCCTCGTCGCGCTCGCGCGCCGCCTTCTTCGCGGCGATCCGGGACGCGGTGGCGGGCAGGGCGGCGAGACGGGCCGCGAGGTGCCCCGTCTCGCGGGTGAAGTCGTCGGGCGCGCAGGGCACCGTACGGTCGACCAGCCCGAGTCCCTGCGCGGTGGCGGCGCTCAGCGGCAGGGCCTCGGCGGTGAGGCGGTCCGCGAGGCCGGGTCCGACGCGGCGCGGCAGGGTGTACGTCCAGTACTCGGAGCCGTACAGCCCCATCAGCCGGTAGTGCGGGTTCAGGACGACGCCCGAGCGGCACCAGACCTCGTCGGCCGCGAGGGCGAGCATGGCCCCTCCGGCGGCGGCGTTGCCGCCCAGCGCGCAGACCACCAGGCGGTCGGTGGTGGTCAGGACCGCCTCGACGAGGTCGTCCATGGCGTTGATGTTGGCCCAGGACTCCTCGGCGGGGTCCGCGGCGGCTTCGATCACGCCCAGGTGGATGCCGTTGGAGAAGAAGTCGCGCCCGCCGCCCAGGACCAGGACGGAGGTGGGGCGGGTGCAGGCGGTCCGGTACGCGTCCAGCAGGCGGCGGCAGTGGGCGGTGCTCATCGCGCCGCCGGGGAAGGAGAACGACAGGAATCCGACCGGCCCCTCCTCGCGGTAGCCGATGTCGGACCAGGTGCGGCGGTGGGGGCCGCTGTGCGGCGGCGCCGGGACCTCGGGAAGCGGAGGCAGCCGGTCCGCGAGCGCCAGCGTCGCCGGCAGCCTGGGGGCGCCCGGACGTCCCGGCTCGCGGCGGGCGCGCACTTCAGGGATCCAGACGGCGCCGTCGGCCGTGGCCCGGCAGACCGCCCCGGCCCGGGTGGCCAGCAGCTCGCCGGGGCGGCCGCGCAGGTGGTCCTCGCGGTGGCCTCCGTGCAGGTACCACTCGCCGCCGAGCAGGTCGTCCCGTACGCCGGGCTGCGAATCGGCGGCGCGCAGTGCGCGCAGGACCCTCTCGGTGCCGTCCGCCTCCCAGTCGATCCGGCGTTCCTGCTGGCGCATCAGCGGCCGGGACCGGCCGCCGGACTGCGGCCGCGGGACGTACGTACCGGACGCGAAGCGGTCCACGGCGAGCAGGACCGCCTCCAGGGCCGCGTCGGCGATCTCGCCGCGGTAGAGGTCGCTCTTGCCGACCGCCGGCACCGGGCACTCGACGGTGGCCCAGACGTCGCCGGCGTCCATCTCGGCGTTGGCCTGCAGGACCGTGACGCCCCACCGGGTCTCGCCGTCCTGGATGGCCCGGTCGAGGGAGGAGGGACCGCGGTCGCCGACCGGTCCCGGGTGGACGACCAGGCAGGTGTGGGCGGCCCACACCTCCTCGGGGATGGCCGTGCGCAGCATCGGCGCGATCACGAGGTCCGGTTGGTGACCGCGCACGGCTTCGGCCAAGGAGGCGTGTGGCAGCGCGAGTTCGACCGCCACGCGGTGGCCGTGGTCGCGCAGCTCGGCGTGGACTCGCTGTGTGAGGCTGTTGAACGCGCTCGCGACGAGCAGGACGTACACGTGATCTCCCAGCGGCGGCCTGGCACCGCGCGAGCGCGGTGCCCGGCCTGATCGGCAGTCCGTGACCGGAACATGACCGGCCGCCTGAGATGGTCGGCCACGCGGGGACGTCCACGTGCGAAGCTGCGCGGCGATGTCACTCGAAAGCGCCCCTTACGGCGCCCGCTCGGCCCTGACAGGGCGCGCCGTTCGGATCACGGCCGAAGCCGGCACACGGCTAGGACGTGTGCAGGACGGCGAACAGGCCCCGGGCCCGGGCGCCGTCCGGCAGGCTCCAGACGCCGCAGACGTGGCCGGCCGCTCCCTGCGGGACGAGCGGCGGGCCGTCCTGGGCGGCACGCAGGACTCGGTGCAGACGGAGGGTTGCGCCGGGCGGGACGGCCAGTGCGGTGCCCTCCCGGTCGTCGGTGGCAGTGGTGGTCGTGGCGCGGTCCGCGGAGGTCGGGCCTTCACCGAGGTGGGAGGAGGTGACGTCCCGGTCGGCGGTGTCGCTGGTGTTCTGGTCCTGGGCCCGGACGCGGCCCTCGATCAGGGCGAGCAGCTGGGCGACCGCCACCGGGTCGTGACAGGCGTCGTAGGCCCAGCGCCGCCCCAGCACCCCGTGCTCCATGGTGCCGACGAGTGCGTGCTCCGCCCCGTCGAGCGGGGCACCGCGATAGGTGAGCGGCGCCAGGTAGGCGGTCGGGAGGGGGCGGGAGGTGTCGGTGACCACGATGAACTCGATTCCCACCTCCCCCTGCGGGTCGTCCAGCCGGAAGCCTCCGGACTTGACCAACGCGGGTTCGCCCGCCCCGCCGCGATACCACGGCCGGGAGGGGAGCCAGGAGGTGAGCAGATCCAGCTTGGTCGGTGTGAGGGTGGTGCGGTGGATGACGGCCATGCGGGCGAACCTCTTCCCTCGGGAGAATGCGGGCCCTCACACCCTTTCACCGGCGCGGCGCCGGCAGACTGCCAACTGCCCGGCGTCGATCGAGGCCAGGGCTCCGTCCGGGACGGCATGCAGTGTGGTGGGGCCGTACGCCGCCGGGTCCCCGCACAGGCGGCGCGGGCCACGCCGAGGCGGCGGTAATTCACTGGTGTGCGCTCCGGTGACCTGCTTAGGGTGACGGAGCGACCGCGCCCCCGATGCGCCCGGCTGCGGCTACTTCCTTCTGACAACCAAGTGACGCCGCCGCCTCTTTGATCTCGGGAGGCGCGGTCGCTTCACCCCGCCCCCGTTCGAACAGAGCGGCCGGGGCTGTCCGTTCCTTTGGATCCGGGGGGATTCACTGCCTCGCTACACCCAGCGCGTCTCCAAAGTCTGGTCCGAGATGCTCGTGGCCCCGCATGTCTCGGCGGCCGCCCGTACCCCGTCCGCACCGGGGGTCCACCACTTCTCCGCCTGCCCGGGCCTCCCGCACCTACGAAGGCGGCCGGGCCTTCGTCCGGGAGCCGCGGGAGGAGCTCTTCCTGCTGGCCGTCGGCAACTTCGTCTCTCAGCGGACCTTTTACGAGAGCGGCCCGGGGCGCGACGACCGGTACGCCCGCCTCGTGGGTGAACTCGCCGTCGAGGACCCCGTTTGGACGGCCGGCCTGCTGCGCTGGCTTCGCGGCGAGGGCAACATGCGCACGGCGTCCCTGGTGGGCGCCGCCGCGTACGTCCGGGCGCGGCTCGGGGCAGCGTCGTGCGACGGCCCCTCCGAAGGCCCGTCCAACCGGTCCGTGATCGACTCCGTCCTCCAGCGCGCCGACGAGCCCGGAGAACTGCTCGCCTTCTGGACCTCGGTGTACGGGCGGAACGTGCCGCAGCCCGTGAAGCGGGGCATCGCCGACGCCGTACGCCGGCTGTACTCCTCCCGGTCGCTCCTGAAGTACGACACCCCGTCCAAGAACTTCCGCTTCGGTGACGTGCTCAACGTGGTGCACGCCTCCCCCCACCCGGACAAGCCCTGGCAGGGCGCGCTCTTCCGGCACGCCCTGGACCGCCGCCACCACCCGGAGCGGGCGGTCGCGCCGGCCTGCGACCGGCTGCTGAGCGCGCACCGGGCGCTGATGGAGCTCCCGGTGGACGAGCGGCGGGCCGTGGTGACCGGACCGGGGGGCGCCGAGCGGCTGGCCGCGGCGGGCATGACCTGGGAGGCTCTGGCGGGCTGGCTGCAGGGGCCCATGGACGCAGCCGTCTGGGAGGCCGTGATCCCCTCGATGGCTGCGATGGCGCTCCTGCGGAACCTGCGGAACTTCGACGAGGCGGGGGTCTCGGACGAGGTGGCGGCCCGGGTCGCCGAACGGATCTCGGACGCCGGCGAGGTCGCCGGGTCCCGGCAGTTCCCCTTCCGCTACCTGGCCGCCCACCGACACGCGCCGTCGCCGCGCTGGGCGGAGCCGCTGGAGCGGGCTCTGGGGCACTCCCTGGCCAACGTACCGGCCCTGCCCGGCCGGACGCTGGTCCTGGTGGACCGGTCCGACTCCATGTTCTGGGACAACGTCTCCGAACGGTCCAGGCTGACCCGGGCGGACGCGGCCGCCGTATTCGGTGCCGCGCTGGCGATGCGGGCGGAGCAGGCGGACCTGGTGGAGTTCGGCTGGTCCAGCGCAGTCGTGCCGTTCCGGGTGGGGGAACCGGTGCTCGAGGTGCTGAAACGGTTCCACCGTCTCGGGGGCACACAGACCACGCATGCGGTGCGCACGCACTACAAGGGGCACGACCGCGTCGTGATCGTCACCGACGAGCAGGCCGCAGACCATCGCCGCGGCGGGCCGGCAGAACCGGTACCGGCCGAGGTCCCGGTCTACACCTGGAACCTGGCGGGGTACCAACCGGCCCACGCCCCCACGGGCCCCCACCGGCACACCTTCGGCGGCCTCACGGACGCCGCGTTCCGGATGGTCGGTCTCATCGAGGCCGGCCGCCGCCGGGCCGCCTGGCCGTGGACCGCCGACTCCCCCTAGGGCGGGGGGAGTGCGTGCCACTCGCGTGCTTGCGTCGTCGGTGCGTCGGGTTCAGCGGACGGCCGCGTACCCGCCAGGCCGGCCCGGGTCGGCGGCGAGGTGGCGGCGCATGCGGTGCAGGCCCCGGCGGGCGTGGCTCTTCACGGTGCCGAGCGGCAGTCCGGTGCGTTCGGCGATCTGGGCCTGGGTGAGGTCCCCGTAGAAGGCCAGGGCCAGTACCTCCCGCTGTACGCGGGGCAGCTTCGCCAGTTCGCCGGTGACGAGCAGCCGGTCCAGGACGGCCTGGGGGCCCGCCTCCGACTCGCCCACGGGAGGCAGGGCCGCGGCGGCCGCGGCGGCCAGATCGAGCCGGCGGGTGCGTGCGGAGAGCGCGTCGGCGGTCTTGCGCCGGGTGATGCCGACCAGCCAGCCGGGGAACGGTCCGCGCTCCGGCCGGTACCCGGCACGGCCCCGCCATGCGGCCAGGAAGACCTGCTGACTGACGTCCTCGGCCTCCTTGGAGTCCCCGAGGGTGCGGGCCGCCAACGTGTGGACGAGGCCGCCCCAGCGGTGGTAGGCGGCGGCCAGGCACCGCTCGTCTCCGCGTACGAAGCCCCTGGCGACCTCGTGGTCGGGAAGCCGGGCGGTGACGCTCCGGGCCGCGCCGCTCTCCGGGGTGACGGAGGGTGCGGTGAGGGGGGCGGCGGTCACGGTCTGTGCGGTCATGGCGACTGCTCCTCGGGCCGGGACCGGATCGGCCGGTCGGCGGACGGGTGCACCCCCTGCCCGGGGGCGCGTCCAGATTCCGGCCGACGCGGGCTTCGCCACCACTCGCACCGATTGTGCGTCGTATCGTGGAGTCATGGCCGAGTCCGTACACGGGAGCACCAGCGGTGCCGTGGCCCGCCGGCTGGGGGTCGCCCCTACGACACTGCGTTCCTGGGACCGGCGCTACGGCATCGGCCCGGCCGCGCGCGAGCCCGGCCGGCACCGGCGGTGGACCCCCGGGGACATCTCCGTCCTGCAGGAGATGTGCCGGCTGACCGCCGCCGGGGTGCCGCCCGCGGAGGCCGCGCGTGCCGCACGGGCCGCCCGGGCCGGGGCGGTGTCCGCGCCGCCCGCCGGGCCGGAGCCGCCCCTGCGCCCGGCTCCCCCGCCGGGACCGGAACCGCGACCGGGGACGGGACCGGGACCGGGACCTCGGAACGGCCTCCACCCCGGCGACGTGCGCCAGGAGTACCGGGGGCTGGGCCGGGCCGCCGTCCGCCTCGACTCCCCGGCCATGGACGACATCCTGGGCTCGCTGATCGCGCGCTACGGCCTGGTCACCGCCTGGGAGCAGGTGATGGTGCCGGCGCTGCACGCCGTGGGGCGCAAGTGGGAGACCTCGGGCGACCGGTACATCGAGGTCGAGCACCTGCTCTCCTGGCACGTCTCGACCGCGCTGCGCCGCGGAGCCGTCCCGTCGCCCTCGGGGGCCCGGACGGGCACGCCCCCGGTCCTGCTCGCGTGCGTGCCGGGCGAGCAGCACACGCTCCCGCTGGAGGCGCTCGCCACCGGGCTCGCCGAAATCGGCCTGCCGGCCCGCATGTTCGGGGCGGCCGTGCCGCCCGAGGCCCTCGACCAGGCCGTGCGCCGCACCGGCCCCGCCGCGGTCGTGCTGTGGTCCCAGGCCCGCTCCACCGCCCACCACCCGCTGGCCCGGCACGTCGCCGACACCGCGTGGGGCGTCAGGGGCGCCCGGACCCGTACGCCCGTGCTGCTGGCGGGACCCGGCTGGGCCGGTCACGCCCCCGGCCCGGGGATGCTGCGCCCCGGCGGGCTGCGGGAGGCCCGGACCCTCCTGTACGGACTCTGCGACGCGGCCGCGGCCGGCGCCGGGCCCGCCGCGCCCGAGGTCCCGCCTCAGTCCTGACCGCGGGCCTGCCGGAAGCGGGCCAGTCCCTCGGTGAGGTCGACCAGGCGGTCCGGATAGGGGGCGTACCGGGACCGGTCGAGGCCGGGCGGCTTCCACGGCTCGTGGACCGCGGGGCCTGCGAGCCCGGCGAGTTCCGGCACCCATCGCCGTACGTACACGCCGTCGGGGTCGTACCGCCTGCCCTGGAGCACCGGATTGAGGACCCGGTTGGGGCGGGTGTCGGCGCCGGTGCCCGCGATCCACTGCCAGTTGAGCTGGTTGTCGGCGACGTCGCCGTCGACCAGCAGGTCGAGGAAGTGCCGGGCTCCGGCGCGCCAGTCGATGTACAGCGTCTTGACCAGGAAGGAGGCGGCGATCAGCCGGCCGCGGCCCGGCATCCAGCCCTCGTGGGCGAGCTGGCGCATCGCCGCGTCCACGACCGGGTACCCGGTGCGGCCCTCCTTCCATGCCTGCAGGTCGGCCTCGGCCGCCTCGCCGCGCCGCCAGCGGTCGGCCCGGGTGCGGTAGTCCAGGACGGCGGCCCACGGGCGTGCGGCGAGCATCTGGTGGTGGAAGTCGCGCCAGCAGAGCTGCCGTACGAAGGCCTCGGAGCCCGCTCCGCCCCGGGACCGTGCCCGGCGTACGGCCTCGGCCGCCGAGACCGCGCCGAAGTGGAAGTACGGCGAGAGGCGCGAGGTGGCGTCGCCGGCGAGGTCGTCGTGCCCTTCCTCGTACGCGTCGGCGGACCGGTGCAGCCAGTCCGTCAGCCGCTTGCGGCCCTCCTCCTCGCCCCCGGTGGCCAGGCCCGCGGAGACGGACGGGACGGCCGCGCGGGACGGGAAGGGCTCGGAGCGGATCGCGCGGGGCACCCGGACCTCGCGCGGCGCCGCGAGCGGATCACGCAGCCGCTCGTCCGACCAGCGCCGGAAGTACGGGGTGAAGACGGCGAAGTGGTCGGATCCGGCCGGTGTCACGGCGCCGGGCGGCAGGGCGGTGACGACACCGTCGTGGACGTACAGGCGTCGCCCGTCGGCCTCCAGGGCCTGCCGCAGACGCGCCTCGCGGCGCAGGGCGAAGGCGCTGCAGCCGGCTGCCATGTGCACCTCGTCGGCGTCGGCCTCCCGCACGACGGCGCACACTTCGGCGACGGGGTCCCCCGAGCGCACCACGAGCCGGCCGCCGCGCTCGCGCAGCCCGGCGTCGAGACCGGCGAGGCAGTCGGCGAGGAAGGCGAGCCGGTTCGGCGCGGCGAAGCCCACGCGCTCCACGGCCGGATCCCGTACGAAGAGCGGGACGACCTCGTTGTGCCGGCCCAGCGCGGCGCGCAGCGGCGGATGGTCGTGGACGCGGAGGTCCGAGGTGAACAGGACGACCGAGACGTTCATGGGTACCGCTCCTGGCGTTGGCACCGGACGGCTGCTCGACGCGCCGCCGCCCGGTGGTCGCTGCGCTGACCTTGCACTGTCATTCGGCGGTCGCGGCCCCGGCGGATGCAGCCGGTGGCCGGTCACGGGTCACCTGGCACGGATCCCGTGGCGCGGGTCCCGTGGCACGGGTCCCCTCTCACCCGTCACCCGTCACCCGTCACCCGTCACCCGTCACCCGTGACCCGTCACGGGCCTGTCCGTTCACGCGTCACGCGCGACGGTCACCCGTCTGCCGCCTCCGCCGTGCGCGCGATGGTGCGGGCCATGCCGCCGAAGACCACGGCGTGGAACGGCGAGACGCTCCACCAGTACGCGTGACCGGCCAGGCCGTGCGGATGGAACAGCGCCCGCTGCCGGTACCGCGTCCGCCCCTCCTCGTCGCGCTCGGCGTACATCTCCAGCCAGGCGAGGCCGGGCAGCCGCATCTCCGCCCGGAGCCTCAGCAGCCGGCCGCGCTCGATCTCCTCCACCCGCCAGAAGTCCAGCGAGTCGCCGATCCGCAGATGGTGGGCGTCGCGCCTTCCCCGGCGCAGCCCGACGCCGCCGACGAGCCGGTCGAGCCAGCCGCGGGCGGCCCAGGCGAGTGGGAAGGAGTACCAGCCGTTCTCGCCGCCGATGCCCTCCACGACCCGCCACAGGGCCTGCGGTGACGCGTCGACGGTGCGCTCGCGCACGTCGGTGTAGAGACTGCCTCCGGCCCATTCGGGGTCGGTGGGCAGCGGGTCGCTCGGCGCTCCCGGCAGGGAGGCCGAGGACCAGCGGGTGGTGACCCGGGCATCGCGGACCCGCTGAAGGGCGAGCGAGAGCGCCTTGTCGAAGCCGATGGGGGCGCCGGGCGGATCGGGCACCCATGCCGCGATGTCGTGCTCGTCGCACACGACCTCGTACCTGAGGGACTCCGCGAGCGGACGGGCGATGGACCGCGGCACCGGGGTGACCAGGCCGACCCAGTGGCTGGACAGGCGCGGGGTGAGGACCGGCACGGGGAAGATGATCCGCCGGGGCAGCCCGGCGACGGAGGCGTAGCGGAGCATCATGTCGCGGTACGTGAGGACGTCGGGACCGCCGATGTCGAACGCGCGGCTGACGTGGTCGGGCATGCGGGCGCTGCCGACGAGGTAGCGCAGCACGTCCCGGACGGCGATGGGCTGGATCCGGGTGCGCACCCAGCTCGGGGTGACCATCACCGGCAGGCGCTCGGTCAGGTAGCGGAGCATCTCGAAGGAGGCCGAGCCGGAGCCGATGACGACCGCGGCGCGCAGCACGGTGGTGGGCACCCCGGAGTCCAGGAGGATGCGGCCGACCTCGGCGCGGGAGCGCAGATGGGGCGAGAGGTCCCGGTCGGGGACGCCGCGCGGGGTGAGGCCGCCCAGGTAGACGATGCGGCGGACACCGGCGGCGCGGGCCTGCTCGGCGAAGGTCCGCGCGGCTCGGCGGTCGGTGTCCTCGAAGTCGTGTCCGCTGCCCAGGGCGTGCACGAGGTAGTAGGCGACGTGGACGCCCCGCAGGGCGTCGGCGAGCGACGCGGCGTCGGTGACGTCCCCGCGGACGATCTCCGCCTGTTCCGCCCACGGGTGGTCCCGCAGTTTCGCCGGGGTGCGTGCGAGGCAGCGCACCCGGTGTCCCGCGGCGATCAGATCGGGGACGAGCCGGCCGCCGATGTAGCCGGTGGCGCCGGTGACCAGGCACAGCGAATCAGGGGCTTCGCGCCCCTGTACGTCCGTCATGGAGTTGCTCCGTTCCGCCGTCGCGGCAGGGGGAGGGGACGGGTCCGCGCCGCGCTCGCCGTCGATCGGGAGTGGTTCCCCGCCATCTTTCCGGGCGGCCGGGCCGATCGGATGCAGCGGACGGGCGCGCCTTCGACGGGATCCGGCTGCTGATCGTGTTCCCCGACGTGCGGAGGAAGGCCACGAGCGAGGGGGGCCGTGCATCCGTCCACCGAGCGGACGACGGAGACCGTCTGCGCCGAGGAGCTCCGGCTGACCAGGGTTGACCGGGAGGCGGGGCACGGCCTCCTCCCCCGCGCGCCCTCCCGTCAGCCGAGGCGGGCCGGGGAGGAGGCGCCCCGGGCCAGCAGCCGCGGGGCGCCGGTTCCGTCGGCGGGCACGGTCCACAGGTCCGTGCTGTCGGGGGCGCCGTCGGTGGGCAGGCCGTAGGCGAGCGTGCGGTCGTCGAGCCAGAGGGCCTGGTCGTCCACGCTGCGCTTCTCCGCGAGCGCGTGGTCGCGCAGCGTCCCCAGGTCCATGACGTGCTCGCGCCACAGCGAGGCCCCGGCCCGGACCCGCTTCTTGTACGCGATGCGCGTCCCGTCCGGGGACAGGGACGGGCATTCGACGTTGTGCGCAAGGGTGGTGACGGACCGCCGGGAGACCGAGCCCTTCACCAGATGCGTCTGGCCGGCGGTGGAGAGCGTGGCGTAGAAGGTGTCGTCGTCCTTGGTGAAGGTGACGCCCCAGAAGTTCACGTCCTGGGCGCGGTAGTCCCGGCCGTCCATGGAGATGGCGAACTCCTCCAGGTTGGCGTCGAGCCTCCAGGTACGGGTGTCCAGGATCGCGGTACGGGTGGAGAAGAACGCGGCCCCGTAGGACTCGCCGGAGACGAAGACGGTCCAGGCGGCGAAGCGGCCGCTGGGCGAGACGCGGGCCCGGCTGGGCGTGCCCGCGAGGGGGAAGCTGCGGAGCGTGCGCAGCTCGGCGTCGACGATCAGGGCCTTGTTGTCCTGGGCGAGCGCGCCCGGCGTCGAACGCAGGCACACGCCGGTGCCCGCCGCGGCGTGGAAGCGCCGGCAGCCGAGCTCGGAGGCGGTGCGCGCCGCGTCGGGAGCATCGGCGGGGACGGTGGCGAGGGTTCCGCGGTGCGGGCCCTGCCCGCTGTCGAGGAAGGCCAGGGCGTCGGGCCGGGCGAGCGTGACCGTACCCGCGGCGACTGCCGGGCCCCCCGCCTGCGGCCGGTCGGCGCGGGAGGCGGCGTGCAGGATGAACGCGGCGGCGAGGCCCGCAAGCAGCAGCACCGCCACCGCGAGGACGAGCAGGCGGCGTGACAGCGTCATCGTGTTCCTCACGGGGTTCGGGTCGGGTCGCGGAGGGGGGAGGTGTCGTCCGGGGCCGCCGGACGCAGGACGAAGCCTGCGACGGCCGCGCAGCACAGCAGCCCGGCCGCGGCGGCGGCGAGGGCCGGGCCGGTGCCCCAGAGCGTCCACGCCCCGCCGAAGGCCAGCGAGCAGCAGAAGCGGGCCAGCGCCTGGCCGGTGCCGACCAGGGCCAGGCCGGTGGCGCGCAGCCGGCCGGGGACGGTGGCGGCGACGGCGGCGGGCAGCACGCCGTCGGTGGCGGCGTAGAACATGCCGTGCAGGGCGAGGACGAGGAAGGGCAGCGTCGGCCAGTCGGGGGCCCACAACAGCAGCCCGTAGCCGGCCAGCAGGAGCGCGTGCCCGGTGAGGAACACGGTCCGCCGCCCGATCCGGTCGGCGAGGGCCCCGGCGGGTACGGCCAGCAGCAGGAACACGGCGGCGGTGCCCAGGGGAAGGAGTGGGAACCACTGCTCGCCGATCCCGGTGCGGCGCTGCAGCAGCAAGTATACGAAGGCGTCGCTGACGGTGGTGAGGCCCAACAGGACGGCGCAGAGCGCCAGGGCGCGCAGCCGGGGCAGGCGCAGCAGATCCAGTGCGTCGCGCATCCGTACGGGGTCCGGGCGCTGCGGGCCGGCGGCGGCTCCGGCCGGCCGGGGCCGGATGTCACCGCCGCCGGACGGGACGAAGAGCATGAGCACCACGACGCCGAGCACGGCGATGCAGGCGCTGACGCCGAAGACGGCGTCGTACCCGTCGACCGCCACGCTCAGGATGAGGAAGGCGGCGAGCGGGCCGAGCAGCGCCCCTGTGGTGTCCATGGCCCGGTGCACACCGAAGGCGCGGCCCTGTAACCCGGCCGGTGTGGACAGCGAGATGAGCGCATCGCGCGGTGCGGTGCGCAGGCCCTTGCCGGTGCGTTCCAGCGCGAGGATCACGCTGATGGGGCCCAGGCTGTGGGCGAGCAGCAGCAGCGGCTTGCAGAGGGCGGACAGGCCGTAGCCGAGGCCGGCGATCAGCTTGTGGTTGCGGACCCGGTCGGCGATGTGGCCACCGGTCAGCTGCACCAGCGCGCTGACCCCGTTGTAGACGCCGTCGAGCGCGCCGAAGCCGAGGGGGCTCAGGCCCAGCCCCGCGATCAGGTACAGGGGAAGGACGGCGGTGACCATCTCGGAGGAGACGTCGGTGATCAGACTGACGGCGCCGAGTGCGAGGACGACCGGGGCGACCGTGACCGCCCGGCCGGGTCCTCCCCCGTCCGGCGCGGTCTGCGCACCCGCGGGCGCGGAGCGGTCCGCGAGGTACATGCTCTGAGCTCCCGATGCCGACGGTCTGAGTCACTCGAACGTGCGAGTGGAACCCTAGTGGTTGTACGGGCCAACGGTGGGGCGTACGGCCATGGTCGGCCGCAACGCCCCGCTCACCCCTGCCGGCTGCTCTCGTCCCGCAGCCAGGTGGAGTAGTCCTGGCTGCGGATGGCCTTCCGGGCTCCGCGGCGGGCGGCGAGCGCGGCAACGACGAACACCAGCACCCCGGGGAGCAGTTGCGGCCGCTCCCGCAGCAGGGCGCGCAGATCGGCCGTCCCGGTGCGTGCGGACGGCGCGGCGGGCGACTGTTCCGGCGACGGCGTCTGCGTATGCACCGGCACCGGCACCGGCGTCGGCGCGGCGGCCCGCTGTGAGGCCTGGAAGCGCTCGAACTCCGCCGAGGAGGTCGCGGCGCGGATCCGCCGCCTGACGAGGTCGGCCCAGGTGCGCGGGGGATGGACCACGACCCTGGCCGCCTCGACCACGCGCCGCTCCCCCGGCCCGAAGGCCAGGGACGCGGCCAGGTCGTCGGCCATCAGCGGGGGCAGCGCGGCGATCCGCGCGTGCCCCGGCTCGGACACCGCGATGACGCCGCGGCCGAACAGGCCCTCGCGGACGGCCGGGAGCCGCTGCCACACCCGGTAGTACGCCCGGACCGGCCATGCGCAGCCGGCCAGCGGGATGTCCCGGCCGGGGGCGGCGGCCAGCAGCTGCGGGCTCCCGGTGAGGGCGCCGACCAGGGCCCGTACGTCCGCGGCGCCGACGACGACGTCGGCGTCCACGTACAGCCGGGGGAAGCCCCGCGCGTGCTCGTCGCCGACCCGAAGCGCCGTGTGTTTGGAGGGAGTCGGGATCTCCACCACGCGTACGCGGGGGCCCCGCGCGCCCGCCACCTCGGCGGTGTCGTCCGTACAGCCGTTGCACACCACGACGATGTCGGGTCCGGACTCCGGGGTGTCGGCCAGGAGCGCGTCGAGGAGCCGGCCGATGACCCGGCCCTCGTTGTGGGCCGGTATCACGATGCTGGTCACCCGGGCAGTATGCACCGTCGAACACCCGCTCCAGGTGATTCCGTCAACTCGGCCCGGGGGTAGGCCCGGTGGACTAGATTGAGCGGCGCCGACCGAATTCGGCACGCGGTACGGGCTCGGCTGCCTGGGGGAACACGCAGCCGGCCGGGGGGCAGTACCCGGATCACGCAGAGCATCGGTTGTGGGGGGCCATCACCGTTGAGCAGGTCTTGCACGGGTCGCGCAGGCGTCCGGCTTGCCGCCGACGGCTTTCCCTTCCATCTCACGCGTCCCGGCGACGAGTTGCCGGCACGCCGGGCGGCGTGCGCGGAAGGAAGGGGAACGCTGTGAGGCCCAGTACTGTGAAGGACGGCGTGAAGGACGCGGGGCGGGCGGAGCCGTTAGGTGTCGCCGTGGTCGGCGCGGGCTACTGGGGTCCCAACCTCGTCCGCAACTTCCAGTCCAGTCCGCAGTTCCGGCTGCGGTGGCTCTGCGACCTGAACGTGGACCGGGCCCGGCAGGTACTCGGCGGGTACTCCACGGTCCAGGCGACCTCGGACTACGCTGCCGTCCTCGCAGACCCGGCCGTCGACGCGGTCGCCGTGGCCACTCCGGCGGGCACGCACCTCGACGTGGCACTGGCCGCCCTGCGCGCCGGCAAGCACGTCCTCGTGGAGAAGCCGCTGGCCGCCACGTACGAGGACGGGCTGCGGCTGGTGACCGAGGCCGAGGACCGCGGCCTCACCCTGATGTGCGACCACACGTACTGCTACACCCCGGCGGTGGGCCGCATCCGCGAGATGGTCCGCTCCGGCGAACTCGGCGAGATCCACTTCGTGGACTCGGTACGGATCAACCTGGGGCTCGTCCAGAAGGACGTCGACGTCCTGTGGGACCTGGCCCCCCACGACCTCTCGGTCCTCGACTTCATCCTCCCGGACCACGTCCGGCCCGTCGCGGTGGCCGCGCACGGAGCCGATCCGATCGGGGCCGGGCAGTCCTGCGTGGCCTATCTGACGCTCCAGCTGAGCACCGGCGCCATCGCGCACGTGCACGTCAACTGGCTGTCCCCGACGAAGGTGCGCACCACCATGGTCGGCGGCTCCAAGCGGACCCTCGTGTGGGACGACCTCAATCCCTCGCAGCGCGTCGCGGTGTTCGACCGGGGGGTGGAGCTGAGCACCCCTCAGGAGATCGGAGTGGACGAACGCCGCGACATGCTCGTCTCCTACCGGACCGGCGACATGGTGGCGCCCGCGATCGGCGAGAAGGAAGCCCTGCGCAGCATGGTCGAGGAGTTCGCCGCCGCGATCAGCACGGGGCGGCCGGCGCTGACCGACGGCCGGGCCGGCCTGAAGGTGCTGGACATCCTGGAAGCGGCCTCCCGGAGCCTGGAGTTCCGTGGCGCGGTCGTCGGACTGCGCACCGGACGCTGACCGTTCACCGGTCACAGCGGCGGGCCGCTTGCGCAGCAGCCTGTTCCGCAGGCCGTTCGCAGACCCTTCGCAGGCCGTTCACGAGCCGTTTCACACGCAGGACCACGACCGATTCAGTGGGGGCAGGGCGTTGAGCAGCGTACGAGGCAAGAGGATTCTGGTCACCGGCGGAGCGGGCACCATCGGCTCGCACCTGGTGGACCTGCTGGTGGACCACGGGGCACGCGAGATCGTGGTGCTCGACAACTTCGTGCGGGGGCGGACCGCCAACCTGGCCCGCGCCCTGCCGAGCGGCGTGGTGGACGTCGTCGAGGGCGACATCCGCGACGTGACGGCGGTGCGCAAGGCCACGGAGGGCGCCGAGCTGGTGTTCCACCTCGCCGCCATCCGGATCACTCAGTGCGCGGAGGAGCCGCGGCTGGCGAACGAGGTGATGGTGGACGGCACGTTCAACGTGCTGGAGGCCGCGGCCTCCGCCGGGGTGGGCAAGGTGATCGCCTCGTCCTCGGCCTCGGTCTACGGGCTCGCCGAGACCTTCCCGACCACCGAGCGCCACCACCCGTACAACAACGACACGTTCTACGGGGCGGCGAAGGCCTTCAACGAGGGGATGCTGCGCAGCTTCCACTCCATGTACGGGCTGGACTACGTCGCGCTGCGCTACTTCAACGTGTACGGCCCCCGGATGGACATCCACGGGCTCTACACCGAGGTGCTGATCCGCTGGATGGAGAGGATCGCCGCGGGCGAGCCGCCGCTGATCCTCGGCGACGGCACCCAGACCATGGACTTCGTCCACGTCAGGGACATCGCGCGGGCCAATCTGCTGGCCGCCGAGTCGGACCTGACCGACGAGGTCTTCAACGTGGCGAGCGGGACCGAGACCAGTCTGCTCGACCTCGCGCTCGGCCTGCTGGAGGCGATGGGCGCGGACGGCCTGGTGCCGGAGCACGGGCCGGCCCGCGCCGTGAACGGGGTGACCCGCCGGCTCGCGGACACCTCGGGGGCCTCGGCGCGCCTCGGCTTCACCGCGGAGATCGACCTGCGCAGCGGGCTGCGCGACCTGGTGGACTGGTGGCGGGCCGAGCGCGCCGCCGACGCGGCCTCCGGGGCGGGTCGATGAGCGGCCCCGACCGCGCACCCGACCACACGCCGGGCGACCACGCCTCCGACCACGCGCCGGACGCCCCCGACCACGCGCCGGCCGCCCACGCCCCGGACGCGGACGCGGACACGGACGCGGCGCCGGCCCGGATCCCGGTGATGGTGCCGTGGCTGGGCGAGGAGGAGGCGAAGGCCGCCGCTGACGCGGTGCTGTCCGGCTGGGTCGCCCAGGGCCCCCGGGTCGCCGCGTTCGAACGGGCCTTCGCCGAGCGGGTGGGCGCCGAACACGCCATCGCGGTGAGTTCGTGCACCACCGCCCTGCACCTGGCCCTCATCACCCTGGACCTCGGTCCGGACGACGAGGTGATCGTCCCCTCGCTGTCGTTCATCGCCACCGCCAACGCGGTGCGCTACGTGGGCGCGCGGCCGGTGTTCGCGGACGTCGAGGAGGTCACCGGCAACCTGACCCCGGCCACCGTGGACGCGGTCCGCACGCCCCGGACGAAGGCGGTGCTCGCCGTCCACCAGGGCGGGGTGCCCGCGGACGTGCACGCGCTGCGCGCGGCCTGCGCCGACTGGGACGTCGCCCTCGTGGAGGACGCCGCCTGCGGCATCGGCGCGACCGTGGGAGGCAAGTCGGTGGGCCACGGCGCACTCCTCGCCGCCTGGTCCTTCCACCCCCGCAAGGTGATCACCACCGGCGAGGGCGGCATGCTGACCACGGACGACGCGCAGTGGGCGGAGCGGCTGCGCCGACTGCGCGAGCACGGCATGAACGTGTCGGCCGCACAGCGGCACGCGAGCAGCAAGCCGATCGCCGAGAGCTACCTGGAAGTCGGCTACAACTACCGGATGACCGACATCCAGGCCGCGGTCGGCCTGGTGCAGCTCGGCAGGCTGGACGAGATCGTGACGCGGCGGCGGGCGCTGGCCGCCCGGTACGCGCAGCTGCTGGGCGAGGTGCCCGGCCTGCGCCCGGTCCGGGATCCCGGTCACGGCCAGGGCAACTTCCAGTCGTACTGGGTGCTGCTGGCCGAGGACTTCCCGGTCGGCCGGGACGAGCTGCTCGTGGCGCTCTCCGAGGCCGGGATCTCGGCCCGGCGAGGGATCATGGCCTCGCACCTGGAGCCGGCGTACGCGGGTCACGGCGCGGCGCCGCTGCCGGTGACCGAGCGGATCAGCCGCGACTCCCTGATCCTGCCGCTGTTCCACACCATGACGCAGGAGGAGCAAAACCGGGTGGTGGCGGTGCTCCGCGAACAGGCCGGCGGATGAGCGGGCCGCCGCCCCGGACCGGTGATCTGCTGATCGTCGGCGCCGGCGGGTTCGCGCGGGAGACCGCCCAGGCGGTCCGGGACGCGGCCGCCGCGGACGTGGCGCGGGGCCGCCCGGGCTGGCGGCTCGCAGGCCACCTCGACGACGATCCGGCCCTGCACGGCCTGGACGTCGACGGGGTGCCGGTACTGGGCGGTTGCGACCGGGTGCACGCGCTCCCGGCCGCCCGGGTGGTGGTCTGCGTGGGCAGTCCGCGCGATTACGCCGTACGGGCCCGCCTGGTGCGACGCCTCGGGCTCCCCGCCGCCCGCTACGCGACGGTGGTCCACCCCACGGCGGTGGTGTCAGGGTCCTCGGTCGTCGGCGCGGGCTCGGTGCTGCTCGCGCACTGCGTGCTGACCGCCGCCGTCCGGGTCGGCGCGCACGTGGCAGTGATGCCGCACACCGTCCTCACGCACGACGACGAGGTCGGCGACTTCGCGACGCTGGCCTCCGGGGTGCGCCTCGGCGGCGGGGTGCGGGTGGAACGCGGTGCGTACGTGGGGGCGGGGGCCCTGGTGCGCGAGTCCGTGCGGATCGGCGCCTGGTCGCTGACCGGCATGGGCAGCACCGTCCTCGCCGACGTGCCGGCCGGCGAGGTGTGGGCGGGGAGCCCGGCCCGCCGGCTGCGTGCGGCGGACACGCCGGCGCTGGGTGAACTGCATGCGGCGGCGACGGAGTGGGACGAGCGGCAGCCGGACCCGGCTCCGCACCCCGGACCGGCGTCACCCGGCGCATCGGCTCCGCACCCCGGAGCGGCGTCACCCGGCGCATCGGCTCCGCACCCCGGAGCGGCGTCACCCGGCGGGCCGGACGGCAGTGACGGGATCGGAACCGGCCGGCGGCCGGAGACACGGATGGGGAGCCCAGTCGCATGAACCAGATACCGCTCGTCGACCTGAAGGCGGCGCACGCCGAGGTCGCCGGGGAATTACGGGCCGGCTTCGACCGTGTGCTCGCCGACACCGCCTTCATCGGCGGTGCGGAGGTCCGTGCGTTCGAGCGCGAGTACGCCGGCTTCGCGGGGGTCGGGCACTGCGTGGGCGTCGCCAACGGCACCGACGCCCTCGAACTGGCCCTGCGCGCGAGCGGAGTCGGCGTCGGCCACGAGGTGGTGCTGCCCGCCAACACCTTCATCGCCACCGCGGGCGCCGTCGCCCGGATCGGCGCCCGGCCGGTGCTGGTCGACTGCCTCCCCGACACCCTGCTGATGGACCCGAGGGCGGCACTGGAGGCGGTCGGCAGGGCCACCCGCGCGGTGGTCCCGGTCCACCTGTACGGGCAGTGCGCCGCCACCGCGGAGCTCACCGCCGGGCTGCCGGCGCACGTCAAGGTCGTCGAGGACGCCGCGCAGAGCCAGGGCGCGACCCGGGACGGCCGCTCCCCCGGCAGCGGGGGGATCGCCGCCACCAGCTTCTACCCGGGCAAGAACCTGGGCGCCTACGGCGACGCGGGCGCGGTGGTGACCGACGACGAGGAGAGGGCCGACCTGGTCCGGGCGCTGGCCAACCACGGCGGCGTCGCCAAGTACCGGCACGACGTGGCCGGTTTCAACAGCCGGCTGGACGGTCTGCAGGCCGTGGTCCTGCGGGCGAAGCTGGCCCGGCTGGCGGAGGGGAACGCCGCCCGCCGGGCCGCCGCCGCACGGTACGACGCCCTGCTGGGCGGGCTCGCGGCCGCCGGGCGGGTCACCCTCCCGGTCACGACGCCGGGCAACGTCCACGTGTGGCATCTGTACGTCGTACGGGTCGCCGGAGCGGACCGCGACGCCGTCGTCGGCAAGCTCAACGCGGAGGGCATCGGCGCGGGCGTGCACTACCCGGTCCCGGTCCACCTCACCCCGGCGTTCGGGCACCTCGGCCACGGCCGCGGCGACTTCCCCCACGCCGAGCAGGCCGCCGACCGGATGCTCTCCCTCCCCCTCTTTCCGCAGATCACCGCTGCCCAGCAGCAGCAGGTCGTGGACGCGCTCTCCGGCGCCCTGCGCTGACCCCCGCGTGCTGACGTAGAACGATGAGGTCCAGATGAACAGACGGACAAGGCAGCTCCGGTACGGTCTCTTCACCGTGGTCGCGGCCCTGATGGCCACGGTCCTGCCGCCGGCCACGGTCGCCGGTGCGGCCGATCCCTGCGGTCCCGCCACGAACGCGATCGTGTGCGAGAACTCCAAGCCGGGCACGCCGATGGAGGACTGGTTCGCGCCCAGCGCGTACGGCGACATCAAGGGGTTCCCCGCGCAGACGAGCGTCCAGGCGGGCGACACCGTGCAGTTCAAGATCCAGTCGCCGACGCCGTACCGCGTCTCCGTCTACCGCCTCGGCCACTACGGAGGCGACGGGGCCCGCCTGCAGTCGACCGCGGCCCAGGCGGCCCAGACGCACCCGGCGAACTTCGCGCCGGGCGGGAACCCGGCCGCGTGCACCACCAAGGCCTCCACCGGCCTGGTCGACTGCGGTAACTGGCCGGTCACGGCGACGTGGACCGTCCCGGCCGACGCCGTCTCCGGCCTGTACGTCGTCAACTTCGACCAGGCCGACGGCAACGGGGTGATGCCCTACCCGTTCGTCGTCCGCCAGGACGCCAGCCACTCCGACATCGTGGTGCAGACCAGCGACCAGACCTGGCAGGCGTACAACAACTACGGCGGCCAGGACCTGTACGACGGCGGGGGGCCCGCCCCGGACGGGCGTGCGTACGAGGTGAGCTACAACCGGCCCATGGACGTCGGCGGGGACAACGGGATCTACGGGTCCGAGTTCCAGATGGTCTCGTGGCTGGAGCGCAACGGCTACGACGTGAGCTACATGTCCGGGATCGACATGTCGGTCCGCGGCGCGGCCCTGCTGGGGAACCACAAGGTCTTCATGTCCTCGGGCCACGACGAGTACTGGACCCAGGAGCAGTTCACGAACGCGCTGAACGCACGCCGGGCCGGGGTGCACCAGACGTACTTCAGCGGCAACGAGGTCTTCTGGAAGACCCGCCTCGCCCCGAGCATCGACGGCGCCTCCACCCCGAACCGGACGCTGGTCTCGTACAAGGAGACCAAGCTGTCCTTCCCGCAGCCGAACGGCATCCCCGACCCGAGCGGGATCTGGACGGGCACCTTCATGGACCCGGCCAGCGCCGCCAACGGGCGGCCCTTCCAGCCGCAGAACCAGCTGACGGGCTCGCTGTTCAGCGTCAACGGGTACCGCAGTGACGCCATCACCGTGCCGGGAACCTTCGCCAAGCAGCGGCTGTGGCGCAACACCAGCGTCGCGAACCTCACCCCCTCGCAGACCGCCACCTTCCCCGCCGGAACGCTGGGCTACGAATGGGACAGCGACGTGGAGAACGCCGCCCGGCCGGCCGGGCAGATCCAGATGTCGTCCACCACGGTGGACATCGACGACGGCAAGCTCCTGAAGGACTACGGAAACACGTACGGGAACGGCACCGCGACGCACAGCCTGGTGGCCTTCCGCGACCAGACCTCCCACGCGCTCGTGTTCGGCGCGGGCACGGTGCAGTGGTCCTGGGGTCTGACCGACATGCCGACCGGCAACCCGGACGACGCGGTGGTCACCGCGGACAAGCGCATGCAGCAGGCCACGGTGAACGTGTTCGCCGACATGGGCGTCCAGCCCAAGTCCCTGCAGAGCGACCTGGTCGCCTCCACCGCCTCCACGGACACCGTCGGCCCGGCCGTCACGGTGACCGGCCCGGCGGCGAACGCCACCGTGCCGGCGCTGCGTCCCGTGACCGTCACGGGTACGGCGGCCGACACCGGCGGCGGCGTGGCGGCCCGCGTGGAGGTGTCCACCGACGGCGGGACGACCTGGAAGGCGACCACGGGCCTGGGCTCCTGGAGCTACCAGTGGACCCCGACCGCCCCCGGCCCCGTGCAGATCAAGGTGCGTGCCGTGGACGACAGCGTCAACATCGGCGCGACCACCACGGTGCCGCTGACGGTGGGGCCCCAGCAGTGCCCCTGCACCATCTGGCCGGCCGCGGCCGTGCCGGGCACGGTCAACGCCGGGGACGGCAGCGCCGTCGAGCTCGGCGTGAAGATCCGCTCCTCGGTGGCCGGTTCGATCACCGGCGTCCGGTTCTACAAGTCCCCCGCCAATACCGGGATCCACACCGGCAGTCTGTGGAGCAGCACCGGCCAGCGCCTGGCCACCGGCACCTTCACCAACGAGACGGCGTCCGGCTGGCAGCAGCTGAACTTCTCCTCCCCCGTTCCGGTCAAGCCGAACACCACCTACATCGCCTCCTACTTCGCCCCGAAGGGCGGCTACTCCTTCGACAACACCTTCGCGGGCGGCGACGCGGGACTGGCCCCGCTCACCGCGCTGAAGAGCGGCACCGACGGCGGAAACGGCGTCTACCGCTACAGCGGCACGGGCGGATTCCCGAACAAGGCCTCGTCCGGCAGCAACTACTGGGTGGACGCGGTCCTGGACACCTCCACCGCGAGCACGACGCCGCCCACGGTCACCGCGACCTCGCCGCAGTCCGCGGCGACCGGCACCCCGATCACGGCGGCGGTGACGGCCACCTTCGGCGCCGCCGTCGACGCGGACTCGCTCGTGTTCACGGTGAAGGACTCCGGCGGCGCCACCGTCCCGGGCACCAAGACCCTCGGCGCCTCGAACAGCGCCACCTTCACCCCCTCCTCCGAACTCGCCCTGAACACCACGTACACGGCGTCCGTCCAGGCATCCGACCTGTGGGGCAACGCCATGGCGGCGCCGGCCACGTGGAACTTCACCACCAGCGCGAGCCCGCCGACGGTGAACTGCCCCTGCACGCTGTGGAGCGGCACGGCGACGCCGAGCACCGCCAACGTGGGGGACGACGCCAACTCCGTGGAACTGGGCACCCGTTTCCAGTCCGCGGTGAACGGCTACATCACGGGCGTCACCTTCTACAAGGGTCCCGGCAACACGGGTACGCACACCGGCAGCCTGTGGTCGGCCTCCGGCACCCTGCTGGCCACCGGCACCTTCGGCAGCGAGACCCTGTCGGGCTGGCAGCAGCTGCAGTTCGCCACGCCCGTTCCCATCACGGCGGGCACCACGTACGTGGCGTCCTACCACGCGCCGAACGGCAACTACTCGGTGGACGGCGGCTACTTCGCCGGCGCCCACCGCTCCTACCCGCTGGTGGCCCCGGCCGATGCGGCCGGAAGCGCCAACGGCCTCTACAAGTACGGGCCGGCCACGGCCTTCCCCTCGAACACCTTCGGCTCGGTGAACTACTGGGTCGGCCCGATCTTCACCACCACCCTGCCGTCCGGCGTCCAGTCGGGCTCGACGGAGGTGTCCGGCCCGTGAGCACCGTCAGCGTGGTGATCCCCTGCTACAAGTACGGCCACTTCCTGGCCGACTGCGTCAGGAGCGCCCTGGACGAACAGGAGGGCGTGGACGTCCGGGTGCTGATCATCGACGACGCCTCGCCCGACGACTCCGCGGACGTCGCGCGCGCCCTGGCGGCAGCCGACCCCCGGATCGAGGTGCGGGTCCACGAGCGCAACCAGGGTCACATCGCCACCTACAACGAGGGGCTGCTGGAGTGGGCCGACGGGGACTACGTCGCCCTGCTCTCGGCGGACGACCGGCTGGTCCCCGGGGCCCTGGTGCGCGCCGCCGCCCTGCTCGACGCCCATCCGGAGGCGGGCTTCGCCTACGGCAGGCCGCTGCGCTTCCGGCACGGCGGCCCGCTGCCCGCGGCCCGCACCCGGTCCACCGGCTCGGTGGTCTACCCCGGGCGGTGGTGGCTGGACCGGCGCTTCCGGGAGGGCACCGGCTGCATCACCTCGCCCGAGGTGGTCGTCCGTACCAGTCTCCAGCGCAAGGTCGGGGGCTACGATCCGCAGCTGCCGCACGCCGGTGACATCGAGATGTGGATGCGGCTCGCGGCCCACGCCGACGTGGGGTACGTCCGCGGGGCCGACCAGGCCTTCTACCGCGTTCACGGCGACAACATGTCCACTACGGACTTCGGCGGACAGCTCGACGACCTGCGCCAGCGCCTCGTCGCCTTCGACTCGGTGCTCGACAAGTGCGGCGACCTGCTCCCGGGTTCCGAGCGGCTGGCGCTGGCGGCACGGACCCGGCTCGCCCGGTACGCGCTGCGGCGCGCCTACCGCGCCTACGACCGGGGACGCACGGCAGTGGTACCGGTCGACGAGCTCGTGGAGTTCGCCGCCGCCTGCCTGCCGGAGGGCTACACGTCGCTGGCCGAGTACCGGGCGCTGCGCAGGCGTCGGCGCATCGGGGCGCGCGTCATGCCGTACCTCCAGCCGCTGGTGCTCTCGGCCGTCGCCGACCGGGGGCGCGAGTGGCTGTGGTGGCGGTCCTGGAAGCGCCGAGGGATCTGATGAATCCTGGGCTGTGTTCAGCGGGTCGCCCCGACGAGGGGCGCCGGGCCGGGCTCCTCGGCCGGGGTCCCCGGACCGGCGCCGGCGTCCGCACGCCGGCGCCGGCTCCGGCGTGTCAGGAGCCGGTCGGTCCACAGGGCCGCCGCGACGCCGGCGACCGCGGCCAGCAGCGCCACCCCGGCGAGGCCCCGGCTCTTGGTACCGGTCTGCGCCACGGCGGTGGGCGGCACCAGGAGGGTCACGCTCATCTGCGCCTCCTCCGGGATCCCCTGCTGCGTCTGCATGTCCGTCACGTGCTTCGTGTAGATCTCGATGATCTTCCGGACGGCCGTGTCGGCCGCGACGGGCTCGGACTGCTCCGCCTGGACCTGCAGCGAGGGGATCAGGTAGCGGGGGGTGACGCTTGTTCCGCTGTTGCGCGGGATCAGCCGGTACGTGCCGTGGACGCCCGCGGCGCGGAGCTCGGCCGCTCCGGCGGGCGAGTCCAGCTGCTGGACCGCCGCGTAGGAGACGGCGGCGAGCGGCGGCTGCAGATTGGCCAGCTGGTTGGGCTGGTTGTCGGTCACCGGCGGCTTGAGCACCACGATCGCCGTGCTCAGGTACGTCCGGGCGGGGTGGAGCACCTGAACGGCTCCGGCGGCCGCGAGCACCGCGGCCACGACCAGGACGTACCAGCGCCGACGCAGCGCACGGACCAGCTCACCAGGCGACACGGGGATTCCTTCCGTCGTGACCGATCTTTCCAGGACACGGGTAGGCCCGCCGTCAACGGGGCGTGCTGCGGGCGGTGTTCGTGAGCATCGGTGAGATCGTCGCAGTGCTGCGCCGCCGCTGGTACGTGATGGTTCCGCTGACTCTGATCAGTCTCCTCGCGGGGCTGCACCTGTACCGGTCGGTGCCCGTCTCGTACCAGTCGCAGAGTTCGGTGGCACTGCTCGACTCGACGGCGGTGGCCGAACTGGCCCCCGCCTTCGGCAATCCCCTCTCCAACGCCGGCGGTTCGCTGGTCGTGACCGCGGACGTGCTGATCAGGACGCTGTCGGGGACGGACGCGGCGCGGGACCTGCACGGCCTCGGCGTCACCGACCCCTACACCGTCGGGTTCGCCGCGAACACCTCGGGCCCGATGCTCACGCTGACCGTCACGGGGACCGACCGGTCGAAGGTGCTCGACGAGACCAACACGCTCACCGCCTTCGCCGGGGAGCAGCTCAACGCGCTCCAGACGGCCGCCGAGGTCAAGCCCGCGTACTTCGTGCAGACCGCCCCCGTGGTGCTGCCGCAGACCCCGGTGCCGCAGCTCAAGAGCCGCTACCAGCAGGTGCTGGGCGTCGTCATCCTGGGCACCACCACCGCTTTCACTTTGTCCTTCCTGACGGACAGCGCGCTGGCGGCGCTCGCCCGCAGGCGAGCGGCGGCCTCCCCGGCCACTGGGCCGCGGGGGCGCGGGCGACGCAAGCCGTGGGGGCGGCAGCTGGACGCGACCGCCCTGCTCAGCTGTTATCTGGCGCTGGCCTTCTTCATCCCCTCGAACCTGACCCTGCCCGGGATGGGCGGGGTGGGCACCCCGGCCAACGTGTTCGCGCTCCTGTGCCTGTTCTGGTACCTGGCGGCCTGGCTCACCGGCCGGATCCGGCCGGCCTCAGGGACCCGGCTGCCCCGGGTGGTGATGTGCCTGCTGGCCTTCTCCGTCCTGGCCTCGTACCTCGCGAACGCGACGCGCGGCAGCTCGCACAAGGAGGTCCTCGCGGCGGACCGCGGTCTGATCGGGCTGCTCGTCTGGGTGTCCCTGGTGGTCCTGGTCTCCGCCGGGATCCAGGACCGGTACCGCCTCGACGTCCTGCTGCGCCGGGCCGTCGTGATGGGGGCGGTGGTGGCCGCCATCGGCTACTACGACTTCTTCACGGCGACCAACATCGCCGACGGGATCAGCATCCCGGGCCTCAAGTCGAGCGTCGCCCAGATCACCACCCTGGACCGTGGCTCGTTCACCCGGCCTCGCTCCACGACGGCGCAGCCTCTGGAGTTCGGCGGGATGCTCGCCGTCCTGCTGCCGTTCGCCGTGCAGCAGGCCTTCGATCCGGTACGGCGGCACCTGAGCGCCCTGCGCCGCTGGGCGCCCGTGGTGCTGATGGGGGGCGCCCTGCCGCTGACGGTGTCGCGGACCTCCATCATCGGTGCGCTCATCGTGGTCCTGGTGATGGTCCTGCGCTGGAAGCCGGAGCGGCGGTGGGCCGCGATCGGTCTGCTGCTGGGGTCGGTGGCCTGCTTCAAGGTGATCGTCCCCGGGCTGATCGGCACGATCACCACCCTGTTCGGCTCCTTCCTGACGAACTCCGACAGCAGCACCCAGGCCCGGACGGTCAAGTACGGCGCGATCGTGCCGTACCTCGGCGAACGCCCGCTGTTCGGGCGGGGCTTCGGGACCTTCCTGCCGGAGCTCTTCTTCTTCACCGACAACCAATACATGCTCACCCTGGCGGAAACGGGCTTCGTGGGGCTGGTCGCGCTCCTGGTCCTGCTGTTCACCGGCATCCACCAGGGCGGCGCCATCCGCAGGCTGGCCCGCACCGAGTCCGACCGGGAACTCGGGCAGGCGTTCTTCGCCTCGGCCCTCGTCTCGCTGGTCATCAGCGCCACCTTCGACGCCCTCAGCTTCCCGATGTTCGCCGGGATGTTCTTCCTGACGATCGCCGCCGGAGGCAGTTACCTCGGCTTCATCCGGCGCGCGGCGCCGGAGCCCCGCACCGTGGAGTCCCCATGCCCGTCAACCGCCCCGCCCGCCGCCGCCCGGACCCGCCGGCCCGAGGACAGGCACCCGGTCCCATAGCCGTCGTCGTCGTCACCTGGAACAGCGCGCCGGTGCTTGCCGAGTTCCTCGCCTCGCTGCCTGCGGGCATGGCCGGGACCGACTGGCGCCTGGTCGTCGCCGACAACGACTCGGCCGACGACACCGTGGACCTGGTCCGCTCCCTGGCCCCGGACGCGACGGTCGTCCAGACCGGCCGCAACGCCGGGTACGCGGCCGGGGTGAACGCCGCCCTCGGGGCCGCCGCCGGGTGGGAGGGCGGCTTCCGTGCGGCCCTGGTGTCCAATCCGGACGTCCGGATGAGGCGGGGCTGCGCCAAGGCGCTCGTGGACGCGTTCGACGCGGCCGCGCCCGGCGGCGGCCGGGTCGGCATCAGCGTCCCCCTGCTGTACGAGGAGGACGGCCGGACGCTGCTGTACTCCCTGCGCCGCGAGTCCCGCGTGACCCGGGCGCTCGGCGAGGCGGTGCTCGGCAATCGCCGGGCCGGGCGCTTCCCCCGCTGGAGCGAACTGGTCACCGATCGGTCGGCGTACGAGGGGCCTACGGTCGCCGACTGGGCGACCGGCGCGCTGATGGCCCTGTCCCGGGAGTGCCTGGACGCCTGCGGGACTTGGGACGAGTCCTTCTTCCTCTACTCGGAGGAGACCGAGTACTGCCTGCGCGCCCGGGACCGCGGCTTCGTCACCCGGCTGGAGCCCGCCGCCTCGGCCACCCACCTCGGTGGGGACTCGCAGGTGTCGCCGCGGCTGTGGACCCTGCTGACGCTCAACCGGGTCCGGCTCTACGGCCGCCGGCACGGGGCCGCGGCGACCGCCGCCTTCCGTGCGGCCGTCCTGCTGCGGGAAACCTCACGGGCGATGCTCGGCCGCCCGGCCAGCCTGGCGGCGGCCCGCGCCCTGGCCGGCCGGTCCGCACTGCGCGCCGCTCCGGGGCCCTGATCAGCCGGTGGGCGCCGGTCCGTCCCAGGCGGTGTAGAAGCTGTCCGGGTTGACCAGGTAGCGGACCGTCGGGCGGGGCAGGTGGCGCACCTCGTGGCGGCGTGCGTAGCGGCGGACGAGCTCCCAGTCCTCGCGGGGCAGCACCTCCGGGGTGCGGGGCAGCCGGCTGAAGTACAGGGACCGGTTGCGCCGCGCCACGAAGGCGTTGGTGTCCAGGAAGGCCTCGTGGGCGGCGCGGCGGCGGTCGAAGGGCACCGACAGGACGTCCCGCTCCGTGCCGTCGGGCAGCACCCTGCGCAGCGCGGTGTAGACGGCGTCGGGCCCGGCGGCCGGCTCCAGCGCCGCCAGGGCCTGCTCCAGGTGGTCGGGCTCCCACAGGTTGTCGTCGTCCAGGAAGGCCACGTAGCGCGATCTCGTCAGCCGGATCCCCACGTTGCGCACGACACCGGCGGTCGCCGTGTTGCGGGCCAGGGACACCGCGAACAGCCTCGGGTCGTCAGGCAGTCCGGGCAGCCCGGCCCCGTCGTCGACGACGATGACCACTTGGTCGGTGACGGTCTGGTCCAGCGCCGAGCGGACGGCCGCCCGCAGTGAGTCGGGGCGCCGGTGGGTGGCGATCACCGTGGCGACCCGGGCGGCCGGGGGCCGTCCCAGGACGGCGGCGAGGCGGGTGGTCTCGGTGTTCTCGAAGCGCCGCAGCCGCAGGGCGGAGGGGGCCAGCAGGAGTTTGTTCCTCGCCTCGAAGAGCACCAGCCAGCCGAAGACCCGCTTGAGCAGCGCCCAAGGGGCCCGTGCGATCCGGCGCATCATGAACTCTCCGTCTCAGTTGGTGGGTTCGGGGACGACGGGCCTGCCGTCCGACATGCGGTTGCCCTTCCACACGTTTCCGGCGCCGCCCGCGTTCCAGGCGGCGACCGGACCGTAGGCTCCGCTTCCCGGGTGGTACTGGGTGGAGAAGACGTTGTCCGTGACCTGGATGCCGGTGGCGCCCGGGCCGCCGCCGTAGAGCGCGTACGCTCCCCCGGCCAGCCAGTTGCCGTCGACGACGACGGAGGAGACGACGCCGGTGTCGGCGAACAGGCCGACGGCCGCGGTGGCCCCCTTGTCCACCGGGGTGGAGTTCAGCAGGGTGTTGCGGCGGATGGTGAGCCGGCCCTTGTTGCCGCCGCCGCTGATGACGGCGTCGGTGTGCTGCCATTCACCACCCTGGTTGCGGAAGGCGACGAGGTCGTGCACGTAGTTGTCGTGCAGATCCCCCTGTCCCATGGACAGGGCGTTGCCGAACACCGAGATGTCGCACCAGCCGACCTCGATCGAGCTGCCGCCCATGTTCGAGACGGCGTAGTTCACCCCTCCGTTGTCGGGGCCCTTGCCCGGTACGGCGGTGATGGTGGTGTGCAGGACCTTCAGCCCGCTGAAGCCGGGGCGCAGGTTGATCCCCCACCAGTTGGCCGAGGTGATCCTGCTGTCGATGACGGTGACGTCGTCGGCGTAGACGTCGAGTGAGCCGCGGATGTCCCAGCCCTTGATGACCGTGCCGTCCTTCCTGATCGACATGTTCCCCGTGTCGTGCCGTTCCAGGGGGATCCGCGGGCCGGTGCTGCTCGCGTCGGGGAATCCGCAGGTGCCGGGCGAGGTGCAGGCGGGTGCGGCGGGCGGTGGTTCGCCCGCCTCCGGCGAGGACGTCGGGGACGGTGTGACGGAGGGGCTGGGGCTGGCCGTAGGCGCGGCCGTCGCCGGGAGCGTGGCCACCGGGGTGGCGGAGGGCCCGGCGGAGGGCTCGCTCGTCCCGGTGCGGTCGGCCCGGTACAGGGTGAGGCCGACGGCCAGCAGCAACCCGGCGAGCAGCCATGCCCCCAGGCGTTTTCGGTCCCTGGTCACGGCCGCCTACCCCCGGATCAGCGATCGGGCGGGCAGCAGGCACACGGCGTAGCACAGGGTGCCGGCGGCTCCGGTCGCGAGGAGCGCGAGCACTCCGTCGCCGAGGTACGACTCCAGGCCGAGGACCACCGCGGTCATCACCGCTCCCCCCAGGAGGGGCCATGCGCAGGCCCGTGCGACGGTGCCGAGGCGGATGCCGCCGCGGTGCAGGGCGAGGACGAACACCGGCACCACGACGACGGCGGCGACCAGGACGTGCCCCTGTGCGACCCCGACGATCCCGCCGGTGCGGGCGCCGAACACGAGCGCCGGGATCAGGAGGAGGAGCCACAGTCCCTGGACCCCGATGAGCGAGCGGCGCCGGCCGAGGGCCACCAGGCAGTCGTAGGCGAGTTCGCAGCCGATGCGGACCAGGCCGAGCGCCATCAGCCAGGGCAGGGCGCCGGCGGCGGGCAGCCAGCGCTCGCCGTAGACGAGTTCCACGATCGGGGCGGCGAGGGCGGCCAGCAGGACGCAGAGCGGAACGGTGGCCGCCATCACGACGCCGAGGGCCCGCCCGAATCCGGCGGCCAGCGCCTGCGGTGTGCCGGCCAGCCGGGAGAACCCGGCGAAGGAGACGCGGCGGGCCGCTTCGGAGACGATGCGGACGGGCCAGCCGGAGATGTTGAAGGCGAGTACGTAGAAACCCAGGGCCAGCGGGTCCAGGGCCGAGCCGACCACCATGGTGTCCACGTTGACCACGCCGAGGGCGAGCATGCTGGCCCCGGCGAGGGGCAGCCCGAACGTCAGCAGTGCGCGGGCCTGTTCCCGGGCCCAGCCGAACCTCAAGGTGCCGGGTGCGGCGAGGCAGCAGCCGATGAGCGCGGCCACGTTGCCCACCACGGAGCCCCAGGCGAAGCTCATCGCGCCCCAGCCGTCCATGGCCAGCAGCAGGGTCACCGCGGTGCTGAGGACGAAGTTGAGCGCGTCGACGGCCATCCGCCGGCCCTGCGCGAACTCCCGGGTGAGGAACCCGGCGGGTACCTGGGACAGCCCGTCGAGGACCACGCACAGGCACATCACCCGCAGCACGCCCGAGGCCTCGGGCGAGCCGAGCACGTCGGCCACCGCGGGGGCGGCCGCGAACAGCACGGCGTACAGCAGGCAGCTGGAGACCGCGCTCAGGGTGAGGACGGTCGGGGCGAAGCGGCGCGGATCGCCCTCCCAGCGCACGATCGCGAGGGAGACGCCGAGTTCGTTCGCGGAGAGCAGGACCAGCAGGACCGTCTGGGCGATCCCGTACACGCCCCAGGCCTCGGGGCCGAGGAAGAAGCGGGCCAGGATGATGCCGGTGACGAAGTTGCCCAGGCGCATGACGACGGTGTTGACCAGGCTCCACCGGGCCGCTGAGCCGACCTTGCGCCCCAGCGACGGTGCGGGCGGGCCGGCCGCGGTCTCCGTTCCCGGGCCGGTCACGGCGATCCACCCGCACAGGAACCGGCCGGGCGGGAACCTGCCGGATCGGGATCGGCCGGGTGGAGACCAGGGGGGTGGGGACCGGCCGGGTGGGCGACGGTCATGCGCAGGGTGTCCGACGGGTCGGCGGCGGCCTCGGGGGCCGGTTCGCCGACCTCGCCGGCCTCGCCGGCTGCGGGCCGGTGCCTGCCGGGCCCGCGTCGCCGGGCCTCCACGAAGAAGGTGGCCACCAGGCTGAGCACGAAGCCCAGCGCGCCCGCCATGACCAGGTACTGGAGCCTGGCCTTGGTCTGCGCCTCCGGTTTCTGCGGGGGCACGATCGTCGCCATCCGGATCATCGCCTCGGGCTGCACCGACTGCTGGGTCTGGAACTCCAGCAGCCGCTTCTCGGCGTAGGCCGTGAACAGCTCGTCCGACTTCAGGACGGCGTCCGGGTCGGTCCCGACGACGCTCAGCCACATGAAGGGGCCGAGCGCGTTGTCGGCGATCTTCGCCTCGTGCACTCCGGTGACGCCCAGGGACTTGAGGTCGGCCTTGGAGTCGTCGGAGTTGAGGTTGCGGGCCAGGCCGTCGGCCATCCCGGTGAGCGAGGCCTGGGTGCTCAGGAAGGGGTTGCCGTCGAAGGCCACCGTGGCCTTCTTCGAGTTCAGCAGGGTCACCGTGCTCTGCGACCGGTAGTCCACCGGGACCAGCAGGTACACGGCGGCGGTCAGTGCCGCCGTGAGCAGCAGTCCGGGCAGCAGCACGTACCAGCGCCTGCGCATGACCCGCCAGATCTCCGCGAGATCCATGGTCTTCCCCCTCGAATTGCGTTACAGCACGTGCTGCGGGTCGGTGGCCGCCGCGCGCGGGACCAGGTCGGTGGGCCTCGGCCGGGCGTGGGCGGGCGGGCCGTCCAGCAGGACCGCGGCGATGCGGTCGCTCGCCCGGCCGTCCCAGAGTTCGGGGCAGCGCGGCGCGGGCGGATGGTCGAGCACGCGGTGCACGATGTCCGTGATGCGTTGCGGATCCGTGCCCGCCAGCACGTTGGTTCCCTCCTCGACGGTGATGGGACGCTCGGTGTTCTCCCGCAGGGTCACGCAGGGCACGCCCAGGGCGGTGGTCTCCTCCTGGACGCCGCCGGAGTCGGTGAGCACCAGGCGGGCGGAGTCCTGCAGGGCGATGAAGTCGAGGTATCCGGCGGCCGGTACCAGCCGGATGCCGCCGGGCACGCCCAGTTCTGCCAGCCGCTCGGCGGCCCGTGGGTGCACGGGCAGCAGCAGCGGGCAGCGGCCGGCGATCTCGCCCAGTGCCTTCAGCAGGCCGCGCAGCGCCGCGGGGTCGTCCACGTTGGCCGGGCGGTGCAGGGTGACCAGGCCGTATGCGCCGCGGGTCAGCCCATAGCGGTCCAGGACGTCGGACCGCCTGGCCCGGTCCAGGTTGGCGAGCAGGGTGTCGATCATGACGTTGCCGACGACGTGGATCTGGTCCTCCCGGTAGCCCTCCGCCCGCAGGTTCGCGGCCGCGTCGGGCGAGGGGGCCAGCAGGAAGTCGCTGAGCCGGTCGGTGGCGACCCGGTTGACCTCCTCCGGCATGCTCCAGTCCCGGCTGCGCAGGCCCGCTTCCACGTGGGCCAGCAGCGGGCCGGCCTTCGCGGTCACCAGGGCGCAGGCGAGGGTGGAGTTGATGTCGCCGACCACCACGACCGCGTCCGGGGCGAGCTCGTCGAGCAGCGGCTCGAAGGCGGCCATCACCCGCCCGGTCTGCTGGGCGTGGGTGCCGGATCCCGCACCCAGGTACCGGTCGGGCGGGCGGATGCCCAGGTCGCGGAAGAACACGTCGTTCATGGACTCGTCGTAGTGCTGCCCGGTGTGGACGAGGACCACCTCGGCGCCGCGGCGCTCCAGTGCGTCCATCACCGGTTTGATCTTCATGTAGTTGGGCCGGGCCCCGGCCACGCAGATGATCCTGGTCATCGCTCAGAGCACCTCCACCGTGGGTCCGGACACCCGGTTGCGGCAGTCGAGGACGAAGGAGGCGTGCTCGGTGACCATCCGGTAGTCGAAGGAGTCGTGGTCGGTGAGCAGGACGACCACGTCGGCGGCCGCCAGCTCCTTGCGGGTCGGCTCGACCCGTACGAGGCGGGCGTCGACCTTGATGCTCTCCACCACGTGGGGATCGGCCGCGCGGACCCTGGCCCCCATGTCGAGGAGCAGCTGCGCGATGCGTACGGCGGGTGACTCCCGCGCGTCGCCGGTGTTCTTCTTGTACGCCAGCCCGAGCAGCAGGACCCGGGAGCCGTTGACCGAGCGGCGCCTGGCGTTGAGCGCGTCGATCACGCGGCGCGTCACGTACTCGGGCATGTGGTTGTTGATGTCGTTGGCGAGTTCGACGAAGCGGAAGTTCTGGCCGAGTTCACGCTGCACGCGCCAGTTCAGATACGAGGGGTCGATCGGCAGGCAGTGACCGCCGACGCCCGGGCCGGGGGTGAACTTCATGAAGCCGAAGGGCTTGCTGGACGCCGCCTCGATGGCCTGCCAGACGTCGATGTCGAGGTGGCGGGCGAACATCGCTATCTCGTTGACCAGGGCGATGTTCACGTGCCGGAAGGTGTTCTCCAGCAGTTTGGCCAGTTCGGCCTCCTTGGGCGAGCGCACCGGCACCGTGGTGTCGACGAGTTCCCCGTAGAAGGCCTCGACGGCCTTCAGGGAACGGGCGTCGACGCCGGAGACCACCTTGGGGGTCTGCTGGAAGCCCCACACGGTGTTGCCGGGGTCGATCCGCTCAGGGCTGTAGCCGAGGTGGAAGTCCTCGCCCGCGGTGAGCCCGGAGCCGTCCTCCAGGATGGGGGCGAACAGCTCCTCGGTGGTGCCCGGGTAGGTGGTGGACTCCAGGACGACCGTCGCGCCCGGGCGCAGGAAGCGGGCCAGGGTGTGCGCCGACTCCTCGATGTAGCGCAGGTCGGGGGCTCCGTCCTGTAACGGGGTCGGGACCGTGACGACGGCGACGTCGAAGCCGCCGCAGTCGCGGGCCAGTTCGGTGGCGCGGTAGGTGCCGTTCGCCAGCGCCCGGTTCAGCCGTTCGGAGGAGACGTCCTCCACGTACGACTCACCGGCGGCGAGGCTCTTGACCCGCCGCGCGTCCACGTCGTACCCGATCACCTGGTGTCCGACCTCGGCGGCCCGGATGGCCAGCGGCAGTCCGACGTATCCCTGTCCCACGACGACGACGCGCATCAGTGACTCCTGTTCGCGGAACCGGCGGACGGTGTGCGGTGGATGAGCTCCCGGACCGTCATGGCGAGGAAGGCTGCGTTGGTGGTGAGGTAGCGCCTGCCGAGGCGGCGCGGTTCCTGGAGGGTGCGGTAGAACCATTCGAGTCCCATCCGCTGCCAGAGCAGAGGGGCTCGTCTGGTGATGCCGGCGAGGATGTCGAAGGAGCCGCCGACGCCGTGCACGACGTTCACGCCGGTGCGTTTGCCGTAGCCCGCGGTGAAGATCTCCTTCTTGGGTGAGGTCATGCCGAGGAACAGCAGCCGCGCGCGGCTGTCCGCGACGGCGTCGGCGATCGCCTGCTGGCCGGAGTCGTCGAAGTAGCCGTTGCGGCTGCCGGCCACCTGCAGTTTCGGGAAGCGTTCCGCGATCTGCCCGAGCATCAGCTCCAGGACCCGTTGTTCGGCGCCGAGCAGGTAGACGGGGATGTCCGCCACCTCGGCGGCGGCGAGCAGGCGCATGAACAGGTCGATGCCCGCGACCCGTTCCGGCAGCCGGACCCCGAGGACGCGGCCCGCCCAGACCACCGCCTGGCCGTCGGCCAGGACGAGGTCGCAGCCGGCCACCGCCGCGGCGAGGCGGGGGTCGCGCCGCATGTTGACCAGCTTGGCGGCGTTGACCATCCCGATCTCGATCTGTTCGCCCCGCCGCACCGCGTCGAGGCAGCGCTGCACGGTCTCGTCCATGGTCAGGGCGTCGAGCCCGACCCCGAAGAGGGTGTGTCGTCGAGTCATCTCCGGGGACCCCCGAGCCAGGCGAACAGGAGCCAGCCGAACTCGTACGGCCGGCACTCCCGGTCCACCGCGACGGGGCGGAAGATCCGGTCCAGCGGTGCGAGCCGCGCACCCGGTGCCACCCGGGTGGTGAGTCCGCGGGCGGCGCGGACCGCCTTCTTCGGATCGCCGCGGTGGACCTTGCGCCAGGTGACGCCGAAGTCCTCGCGGATCATCGGCTCCCGCGGGGTCCCGTCGGGACCGGCGAGTTCGGGCACCTCCGTCATCCAGCGCAGCCCCCGGCGGATCGCCGGGCCGAAGTCGGTGCCGCCCGCTTCCGCCAGGTCGAACAGGGCGGTCGGGGCCATCGCGTGCTGGTGCACGCTGTAGACGGGATAGCCCTCCACCACGCCGCCCGAGCGGGCGTCGTAGTGCCACCACCACTGGCCGCCGTCCCCCTGCAGGTCGCAGATGCGGGCGGCGCAGGCATCGGCGGCCTCCAGCGCCTGCGGGTCCCCGCCGCTCGCGTGCAGCCGGGCCAGCGCCTGCAGCGGATAGGTCTGGTCGGCGAAGCACGCCACGTGGGACCGGTATCCGGGGACGAGTCCGGGCCCGGTGGCGTGCGGGAAGAGCGGGCCGTCGCCGATCCGGGCGGCCAGCAGCCTGTTCCTGGCGGCCGCGAGGCGGTCCTCCACGTCGACCACGGCGCGCGCGGCCACGAGGGCGGAGAGCACCCAGGCCGCCTCGACGGTGTACCGGGGGCGTCCCGGCGCGTCCAGGGCGGCCACCCGGTCGAGGGCGTCGGACAGTTTGGGGTGGCCGGTCTCGGCGGCCGCCCAGGCGACGAGCGCCGCGTCGCCGAGGTTCACCACTCCCGGCAGCCGCTCCACGAGCAGTCCGGCGAACTCCTCGGCGGAGCGGCCGCCGAACAGGGCGCGCTGCCGGTCCCCGGGCAGGAACCGGGCGCCTAGTGCGGTGATGGCCGCGTACCGGGTGCTGGTCCCCCGCTGCTCCACGCGGCGGGTGCCGTCGGGCGAGATGCTCCCCGCCCGGGTGAACACGAAGGTCTCGGCCTCCGGCAGGTACATCTCGGGCAGTCCTGCCTCGGCCAGCGCGAGCAGCCGCTCGGCGAGGGCGTGCAGCGGCTGGTCCTCGCGGGCCAGTGCTCCTAATCGCGTGGTGGTCATCGGGTCCCCACCCCGGCTCCCCGGGTGCTGCGCGCACCCCGTATGTCCGAGCAGTACGGCTCCCACACACCTACCCCCTCTGATCGCTCCTCGGGCGGACCTGGCGGCCGTCGCCCGGCGGAGGGGAACTGCGCGTGACGCGCCCGTGCACGCAGCGTCTTCACGCCACGGCACGAACCGTCCGACGGCCGCCACTGGACCCCCCAGCGATGCCCCGGACCCGGGCACACGCGTGCTCGGCAGCGTCGGAGGGCGCGGTGAACCCGCGCCGCCCGGCTCTGCCGGCGGTGCCCTCGTCGTACACAACCCCCCACTGAGCAAGGCCTGTTGCCTGCTCAGATCCCGTGTGCAGGGACACGGTATGCCCATGGATGTTCGTTGATTGTGGTTTTGAGGAAATGCCGGTGCCCTGAATTGCCGACTTTCCGTCAGGTTCGCTCGGTGAGCGTGCCGTCCTTCTCGTCGTGCAGCAGACCGGTGCGCGGGCACTCCCAGGTACCCGGCTCATCCGCGCGCTCCACCAGGCGCACCCCGGCCCGGCCCACCCAGCCGATCCGACGGGCCGGCACCCCCGCCACCAGCGCGAAGTCCGGGACGTCCCTGGACACCACCGCGCCGGCCGCGACCAGCGCCCAGCGCCCGACGCGCACCCCGGCCACGCACACGGAGCGGGCGCCCAGCGAGGCCCCTTCGGCGACCACGACCCCGGCGGCCTCCCAGTCGCCGTCGCGCTTCAGCCGGCCGTCGGGGTCGACCGCGCGCGGGTAGAAGTCGTTGGTGAGGACGGCCGCCGGACCGATGAACACCCCGTCCCCGAGTACGGCGGGCTCGTAGACGAGGGCGTAGTTCTGCAGCTTCACGTGGTCCCCGATCCACACGCCCGGTCCCACGTACGCGCCGCGCCCCACGATGCAGCCGCGCCCGAGCCGGGCCTCCTCCCGTATCTGCGCCAGGTCCCAGATCGTGGTCCCCTCGCCGAGTTCGGCGCTCTCGTCGACCTGCGAGGAGGGTTGAATGCGGACGCTCACGGCGCGGTCCCCTTACGGTTCGCGAGGCGTGCGGAGGCACGGGTGTACGGATGTACGGGTGTACGGGTGTGCGGATGTACGGGGCGAGCATATGCGCCCGCCGGCCACCCCACCCGTGGATCAACCGACTGTTCCTGCCACGCACTTGGCCCCCGAGGGGACAACACCGGCGGTTCACCCGACCGGTACCGACCCCGCGCGTTTGCGCCTACGCGGGCAGCGCAGGGAACACGACCACCGAGCCGTCCTTGTCGCGGGCGATCTCGATCGCCACGTCTGTCGGGCGGCTGTTGACCGTTACACCGTCACCCAACGTGTGAATCCGGTGTGCCGCGCTCATGAGGCGATCGACTTCACCCGTCGTGAAGACGGGTCGCAAACCGTTCGGGCGTGCCAGTTCCAGTGCCGACAGGCGTACCAGGACACCGGCGATGCTCGACTCCAGTTCGTCGAGGCGCTGCTGATCGCGCCTGAGTGTGCGGGTGAAGTTCTCGAACGGATTCCCGGCGTCGCTCTGGGCGTGCTCGACGGCCTGGAGGACAACCACCCGCCGCTTCAGCGCGATAGCCAGGGAAGCGAGTTCGAGGTGGGTGCGGAACGTGCCGCCATGGTCGTCGACGCCGGGGAACGACCTGGTCAACGTGCCGAGTTCGACGGCCTCGCCCTCGGGCAGTCGGTCAAGCGCGCTCTGCCATCGGGCAAGGCGGCGGTCGGCTTTGCCCAGCGCCGTGTTGATGGCGTGCACCGCCGAGTCGAGTCCCAGCGAGACACCGAGCTTGCCCTGGTCGAGCAGAATGGCAGTGGCTTTGTCGATGGCGTCCCGGCAGCCGTCGAGTTCGCTGTGCTCGTCGTCGAGCTTCTCCTCCTGAAGCTGCTCCAGCAGTTTCGTGATGTGTTCGATGGCCTGCTGGCGCTTGTGGTCGGCGTGCGCGCTCACCCCTACCGCCACGGCCATGAGCACGAGCGGAGCGGCCACGGTGAGCGCCGTGCCGCCGGCGGCTGCGGCACCGGCGGTCGCACCGGCCCCGCCGACCGTGCCCGCCGCTGCCGCTCCCCCGACCGGCACGAAGCTCGCCTTGGAGGCGATCCTGCCCGTCGAGTTCACGAGCTCACCGTAGATGCCACCGGCCGCCCCCTTCGACACCATCGGGCGAACGATGCCCTGCCCGAACTGAGCGGCGACCTTCGCCGGGACCACCATGCGATACAGGCCCTCACCGGAAGCGGTGGCTCTGGCCACGGTAAGGGAGCTTCGCGCCGATTGCGTGACGAACTGTGACAGGTGCTGCGCCAGGGGACTCACGGCGTCGAGCGGGATGCCACGGCCGCGGTCGATCTCGTCGGGCAGCGGATGTACCTCAAGCGTGACGATCGGCTCGTCGGCCAGGACGGCCAGCACTCCGCGCAGTTCAGCCAGGCGATCAGCCGTCATCGACTCGCCCGCGGTCAACCCCGGCACTCGGACGTCAGCGGTCGCCAGCGTCCACACGGGCACGGTCGTCTTGCGGTCGTCAGTCATCGTCTCCCCTTGTTCGCCGACAGCAGCCTACGTCTGAGGGAGGATCGGTTCCACGATGGACGAGGACCGTGACACGGCCCGACCGGCCGGTCAGTACCGGAACAGCACTCCGCGCCACGTCCACCCCGCGTTGAGGACCACGGTGCGCAGGGGATCTCTCACGTCCCGCGTGTCGAATCGCAACGTCTCGACCTTGTGCCGACGGCCGTCGGGACCACGCTGCAGCTCCCACTGCCGGTACACCTTGAAGCCGCCCCGGCCGTACTGCTGACCGGATTCGTGCGACGGCTCCCACCGCTCCTCCAGCACGAGCACCTCGTGCTTCGCCGGCACCAGGCGCATGCGGGTCTTGAGCGTCAGCCTCGCTATCGGGATCTTGCACTCCGCCACCAGGTCGGCCTTCTCCTTGGGGAAGGCCCGGCGCACGCTGAACGGTACGTCGAGGCCGCCCAGCGCGAGCAGCGCTTCACGGAGTTCCATGGTCGGTAGCGGTCTGACACCGCTGTCGGGATACTCGGTGCCGGTCCACTTGTCCCAGAGGCGGCCCATCGTCAGACCCCCGCCCCGGTGTCCGGGCACACGGTGCGCACCCCGTTGACGACGTGTCCGGTCTCGCGCCGGAGGGCGCGGCCGTCCTCACTGCTCGTTTCGGTCATCTCCTGATCATTCCACGCTGCCGGTTCGGGGCGAGGGCCCGGCCGTTGGCATGCAGCGGATGCCGGTACGGTGCTCCGTCCCGTCGGGGAGCCGTCCGACGACGACCCCGCCGGGCAGGCTGCCTTCCCGTGGCTTGAGGAGGGAAGAACGGACTAGGGAGGCGTCGTGTTTCGGGCGGGGCTGCCCTCAACGATCTCCTCTTGGAGCCGACCGTCCGGCCGCCACCCGCGGGACCGGACGCGGCCGTCCCCGTCGCAGACCGTTTCAGCGGTCAACCCGCCCGAGTCGGCGCGTTGGCGTGCGCAAAGTGGTGAAACCCGATCGGCTGTGCCGCGTTAGAAGGGTGGGCCGCCGTTCGCCCGCGGTGCAGTCGAGAGTATGAGGAGCACGATGACAGACCCGAAGCCGGCCGGACGCGGACGGATGAAGCTGGCAGCCCGATGCCGGGTGGCCACGGAGGCCCCCGCCTTCGGGTTGGTCGTCTTCTGCGCGATCCTGTTCAACGCCGCACTGATGGGGGTGGAGACGTACAGCGGGCTCGCCGCGGAGCACCGCCGGGTGCTGCAGGCCGCGGAGAACTGCTGCCTCACGCTGTTCACCCTGGAGATGCTGCTGCGCGTGGGGGCGTGCGCCGACCGGCCGAAAGCATTCTTCCGCGACCCGTGGAACCTCTTCGACCTCGTCGTCGTGACCTCCGCCTTCGTCCCGCTCGTACGCGAGAACACCACCCTGCTGCGGCTGCTGCGGCTGGCCCGCGTGCTGCGCACCGCGCGCTTCCTGCCGCACCTGCGCATCCTGTTGATCGCCGTCGGCCGCAGCGTGCCGGGCACCGCCAGCTTCCTGTTCGTCGGCGCGCTGGTGCTCTACGTGTACGCCATGGTCGGCTGGCTCTGCTTCGCCGACTCCGACCCGCAGCACTACGGCTCCGTGGGCCGGGCCATGCTCACCCTCTTCCTGCTGACCACGCTCGACGGCCTGACCGACGCCGTCCGGGCGGGGCTGCAGATCTCCCGGTTCAGCATCATCTACTACGCCTCCTACGCACTGCTCGCCTCCTTCGTGCTGGTGAACGTCCTCATCGGGGTCGTCCTCAACTCCCTCGACGAGGCCCGCGAGATCGAGGACGAGGCCGACCGCAACCCGAAGCAGCCCGGGTCGCCCCCCACGGGCGCGGGTACGGGCCCGGGCGCCGGCCCGGGCGAGAGCCCCGACGTCCGGGAGCGGATCGCCACGGCCCGCCGGGCCCTGGACGAGATCGAGGCGAGCCTCCCGACGACGGACGGCCGCCCGGGACGGCAGTTGGAGGCCTCGCACAGCGGGCCGTGAGGGGTGTGGTCACCCCGCGCCGGTGCCGGTCGGCCGGATGTCCCACGTGCCGTCCCGGCGCCGGTGCACGGCCCAGGCCTCCGGCCGGTCGGTGAAGGGGGTCACGGCGTCCTCGTGGGCGCCGAAGCGCACGCCTTCGAACCGGACCCGGCCCCGGAAGGCGGCGTGCGCGAAGTCGGCCGGTCCCTCGAACACGGCGCCGCCGGCGACCAGTCCGCGTTCCCACGTCGCGGACGTGAAGGAGGCAGGTCCCGTGAAGACGGCGCCGCTCAGCCCGGCCGGGCCGCTGAAGAGGGTGCGGGAGAAGTCCGTCGTCCCGGTCACCCGCACCCCGTCCAGGTCCACCGAGGCCTCCAGCACGGCCCGTCCGAAGGAGACCCCGTCGACGAAGACCGTCTCCGTGAACTCCGCCGAGCTGCGGAAGACCGTACGGCGGAACGTGGTCGCCCGGTGGAAGCGGCTCCGGTCGAAGACCGCGACGTCCTGGAACACCGCGCCGCCGAAGGAGGCACGCCCGGCGACGGTGGTCGCGACGAACGTCGCCCGGCCCACGAACACGGCGCGGGAGAAGGAGGCACGGGCCGAGAAGTGGGCGTCCACCGTGTTCCAGTCGTCCACGAACACCGCGCGGTCGAAGTCGGCCGGGCCCAGCACCACCCGCCGCGAACCCGGATCGCGGACCGCCTCCAGGACCTCCTGGAGCAGGCCGTGCTCGAAGGTCGTCCCCCGCAGGTCCACCGGTGACCCCGGCCCGAGCGTCCCGAGGTAGGCCCGCTGCTCCTCGCGTGCCAGATGGGCCAGGCACCGGCCGTGTCCGGCGATCCGGATCCCGAGGCATCCCACCGGGTCGGCCTCCGAGGCGCCGAGACCACAGGCGGGCCACCCCAGGCCCGCGCCACGGAGTTCATCGGTCTCCGTCAGCGCCACGGCCAGTTCGGCGGGGTCGCCGGTGTACAGCCAGTTCTCCCGTCCAAAGTCGAGCGGCGTGAACGTGCGCAGCGCGCCCGGCCCCAGCTGCTCGCCGAGCTGCCGGTGCAGGGGGTCCGACAGTACGACGAGCAGGGGGCCGGGCACGGCCTCGCCCTGCCACAGGTGCCGGGCGGACACCGCCACCCCGCGGAAGCCGTCGTCCGCGAGGGCCTCCTCCCCGGCGCCCACCGCCACGGTGACGCCCGTGATCCACGGCGCCTGCGAGGCGGTGATGTCCTGGGCCCTCCTGGTCAGTTCGGCCAGGATCCGGCCGACCGCGCCGATGGCGCCCGGCGCGTCCACCACGACGAGCTGGAGCTCCCCGGAGGAGATCTCGCTCACCTGCCCGGCCGCCCCGGCCTCACGCATGACCTCCCGCAGGACCACGCTCATCGAGAGACCCGCCACGTACGGCATCAGGTCCCCGTCCATGCTCTCGGGCACGAGCGGAAGCCCACTGCTCCGAAGGCCGACCACCAGGCTCACCGGGGTGCCCGGATCCCCGGCCCCGGACACCCCCTCGGGGCGGGCCCGCGCGTGCGTCGCCATCACCTGGCGGAAACCCGGCTGTTCCCCGAGGGCCCGGCCCGACAGGAACACCATGCGGTCCGGCCAGACCCCGTGGACGACGCCGAGCAGCTCGCCGTCGTGGGAGACCGGGCCGCCGCGGAAGTGCGTCCAGGGCTCGGGCTCGGCGGAGAGCCGGACGAGCTCCCCGTTGCGGGCGCCGTCGTACGGGACCACCTCGCCCGTCAGCGCGACCGCCTCCCCCCGGTCCGTACGGCCGTCGACGCGCACCCGCACCCGCCCGGCGTCGTCCTCCGCCCAGGCCAGCGGCTGGGGCCACGCGGCCGGATCCGCCAGGTCCTCGTCGGCCAGCAGCAGGAAAACCCGGGGCAGCGCGTCGTCCCACCACACCGCGCGGCAGGAGACCTCCCGGTCGCCGGCCCGCACCCAGGCGACCGTGCTGGGGGCGAGCGCGGTGTCCCCGACCGTGAGGACGAGGCGGGGCGTCAGCAGGGTGCCGACCTCCTGGGGCTCCGGCATGGCGTCGTAGCGGACCCGTACGACCCGCTCTCGCAGGCCCGGGTCCTGCGGAGGCTGCGACACCGCGAACGGCAGCGCCTCCTCGGCCACCGGGCGGCGGCCCGTCCGGCCCGTCCGGCCCGCTGGGCCCACCCGGCCCGCGGAGACCCGGACCGCGGAGAAGTCCGGGCCGGTGCCCCGGTTGCGGGACATGAACTCCCAGACCCGGCGGCGGACCAGCTCCCGTACGGCGGCCACGTCCCCGCGCAGCTGCGAGCCGAGCAGGGCCTCCCGTACACCGGGCAGAAACTCGAACTCCACCCTCTCGGCGTCCTGGTCGGCTCCCCAGGGCGCGAAGAGCCCGCCGAGGGCGACCTCCGCGAGGTGGCCGTGCTCCGAGTCCCGCATCAGGGAGCGCCGGACCAGGGTCATGACCGGCAGGGTCAGCGGTACGGCGGCCAGGTGCGCGGCGAGCTGCTGGGCCGTCGGGGAGGCGCTCGCACGGAAGTGTTCCACCACCTCCAGCGCGCTGCGGCCGCCGGCCGGGGCGGGATCGTCCGGGGCGCTGACGGCCCCGGCCTTCGCGTCCAGGCGCAGGCAGGCCAGGCGCCGCCAGCGGCCGTCGCCGGAGACCACGCGCACCAGCCGCGCCAGGCTTCTCGAGGCGACGCCGACCACGGGGACGACGGCGGCGCCCGGCGCGGGCCCGGCGCGGGCCCGGCGGACGGCCGGGACCTGCTGCCAGGAGCGGGTGGCGGCGGCCGGCCGGTCCGCGCGGACGGCGAAGGGCACGGGCCGGACGGCGCCGCGCGTCCAGAGCCGTTCGGGCAGGACGTTGAGTACGGCCACGGCGTTGTGGGCGCACCACTGCCTGAGCACGCCCTGCACCGGGGCCTCCCGCCAGCCGTCCGCCACGGTGTCGGAGAGGACGAGGATCAGCCGGCGGCCGGCCGGGTCGGCCAGTTCGAGCGGGTTGCGGGGCGGGCCGCCGCGGCCGCGGGTGAGCATCGGGGTGGCGCCGGATCCGGTGCCGGTCAGCTGCCAGGTGCGCACGTCGCGAAAGACGCCGCTGCGGGTCAGCACGCGGCGCAGTTCGTCCACGTGGTCCGACCAGAGCAGCATGGAGTGGTGCGTGTCGACGACCAACGCCAGATCCAGCCAACGGCTCTCGGCAGGGCGCAGGACGGGGGTCGGCACCATCCGTTCGATGCTGCGTTCCACGGTGAGCTGCTCGTCGAGTTCGTCACCGGGGCCGCCGATGGAGCGCCTGCCGACGGGGCGCAGGGAGCGCATCAGGGCGAGCGGATCGTCGAGGGAGGCGGCCCGGGGCAGCCGCAGCGGGGATCCCCGGCGTCCCGCGGCGGCCTCGGCCGGTTTCCCGGCGGAGCCGGGCGGGGTGGCCGCGAAGAGCTGGACGGCCGGCTCGTCCCCGTCCGGGCGGCCGGGTCCCGGTCCGGGGTCGGCCTCGGACGAGGCGGGCGGCGGGGCAGGCGGCTGCTCGGCCGGCGGTTCGGCGGCGGGCGCCCCGGGCGGGCGGGCCTCGCGGCCCGCGTCCATCCGGGCCGCCAGCCACAGGATGTCGGCGATCTCCTCCGCTCCGACGCCGGGGCGCGGGCCGCTGTCGTCGGCGCCGTCCGCGAAGGCGGCGAGCAGCCTCTCGATCACACCGTGGGCCCGGTGAGGTGCTGCATGACGGTGGCGAGGAAGCGGTCGCGGTCCCCGGGGGCCGACCAGGCACCGGCGAGGCGCAGCTGGATGGCGTTGAGGAGCTGGTCCGTGGCCAGGTCCCCGTCCTCGGCGCGGTCGAGGAAGGTCTGGACGAGTTCCTGGTACTCCTCGCCGGCCTCGATGTCGACGCCGAGGCGGCGGCGCACGATGCGCGCGAGCTTCTCCGGTCCGGGCGGCTCCAGGTGGAGGCGGACGCAGCGGCGCAGGAAGGCGGGCGGGAAGTCGCGTTCGCCGTTGCTGGTGAGGACGACGATGGGGAAGTACCGGCACTGGACGCGGCCTTGGGCGATCCGGACGGCGGCGTCGGGATCGTCGTCGGTGCCGATGGCGACGGTGGGGTCCTCCTGGGCGAGGCGCGCGAGCTCGGGGATGAGGAAACCTCCGTCCTCGAAGACGGTGAGGAGGTCGCCGGGGAGGTCGATGTCGCTCTTGTCGATCTCGTCGACGAGCAGGACGCGGGGGCGGTCCTGCGGCAGCAGGGCGGTGCCGAGCGGTCCGAGCCGCAGGTAGCGGGAGATCGACGGGGCGGCCGGGGAGGCGGAAGCGGGTAGGGCGGGACCGGAGGAGACGGAAACGGAGACCGAGGAGACGCAGGCGGAGGAGGCGGGAGCCGCGGCGGAGTCCGGTGGCGGTACGGCCGCCCCTGCGCTCCCGGCGGCGAGCGTCGCGGGCAGCGCTCCCGGCAGGCGCAGCTGCTCCAGCCCGGCCTCCTGGAGGCGGCCGATGGCGTCGTACAGGTACAGCCCGTCCCGCAGTACGGTCCGGCTGGTGATCGGCCAGTGCAGTACCGGTCCCAGTCCCAGGTCCGAGGCGATGCTGTGCGCGAGCGTGGACTTGCCGACGCCCGGCTTCCCGGTGACGAGCAGCGGCCTGCGCAGGTACAGCGCCGTGTTGACCACGTCCTTCTCCGGCTCGTCGGGTACGTAGCCCTCGCCGCGCCGCCGGGTGCGCTCCCAGGCCGGGCCCTCGCACCCCGGCGCCGTGTACGCCGGGTCGGGGTCGCCGGTGAAGTCCCGCCAGGGCGGCGGGGATCCGGCCTCCAGGCGGGCGCGCCGGTCCGCGCCCTCACCGGTCCCGTGGTACAGCCACCAGTCCTTCACCACTGCCTCTGCCTCCATCATCGGTGTCGCCGTCCGTCAGTGGTCGGGGGTCGGGGGTCGGGGGTCATGCCAGGGACCGGAGGCCCGGCACGTCGTCGGGATCGTCCCACAACAGCACCAACTGGTCTCCCCCTGATGGCGGTTGATGGGCGCGCGCGGCTCCTGCGGCCGCTCCGGCGGCCGCCCGGCGCACCTCCCTCATGCGCGCGGGCAGGGTGAGTACGTCGAGTGCGCCTGGGTCGGGGCGGCCGTCCGGTCCGGCGGCTGCGTCCCGTCCGGCGGCTGTCTGCAGTCCGGCGGATCCTGCCCGTCCGTCCGGTCGTACGGTTCCCGCCGGTGCGAGCAGGTCGAGGAGCGCGGGCGCCGGGGCGCCGCCCCCGCGGCGCCACACCGCCACCGGTACGCCGCCTTCGAGTACGGCTTCCAGCAGCCCGGCGTGCCGGGCGGCCGTGGTCTGCGCCAGGACGCAGGCGGGCGCCGGCCCGGCGGCCAGTTCCATCCCGAGCGCGTCCGTCACCTCCGCGTCCTCCACCACCCGGACGGCGTCGGGATGCCAGCCGCCCTGGGCGCACAGCCAGCGCCAGCTGGCGTGCCACTCGGCCCGGGTGTCCGCCCGCTCTTGCGGGCAGCGCACCACCACCTGGTAGAGCAGGCCGAGGGCGCGGCGGCGGCCGGCCGGGCCGCGGGGCACCGGCCACTGGTCGAAGTCGGCGTCCAGCAGCTCGTACGGCACGTGGAACTCGATGCGGTCCACCGCCACGTACGCCCGCCGGACTCCGCCCGCCCCGGAGCCGCCGGCCCCGGTGTCGCCGGCCCCGGTGTCGCCGGCCGGCGCCCCGCCGACGAGGGCGAGCTGCCGTACGAGCTCCTCGCGTACGGCGTCCAGCCGCACCGGCTTGCCCTGCGACTCCCATATGTGCTCGGCCCGTTCGCCCCGCAGCCACATCCGGGCAAGGAACCCGGGGCCGCCGCCCGGCGGGGTCTCCAGCCGGACGTGCACGACGGTCGTGCGCGGCGGGGCCGGGGGCGGGGGCAGCACGGACAGGCCGAGGCGCTCGCGGGTGGCGCGCACCCAGTCCCGCAGCCGGGCCGCCCACTGCGTGTCGCCCGTCGTCGCGGTCCGGTCCGCGAGGAACCGTACGAAGGGCACGGCCAGCGGCATCCCGCCGCGCCCGCCCTGGCGCTCGTCCAGGTCCTGGACCACCTCCAGGAGGCCGTCCCCCGGCAGGCCGGCGCCCACCGGGGCCGTACAGCCGGCCGCCTTGAACGCCCATGCGTAGGCCTCGTAGGCGCACACGGGCAGCTCTCGGCCTTCGAAGAGCTCGCCGAGCCCGTCCCAGGCCTGCTGGTCCAGCCGCCCCGCTCTGGGCAGTGCGGCCCCGGACAGGTCGTCGTCGAGGAAGGAGCAGGCGTCCCAGTCCCGGTCCACGAGGAACTGCGGCAGCTGCCAGCCCTCGCCGCGCTCACGCAGTTCCTGGAAGGTGCGGTGGATGCTGCGGGCGGCGCCGGGCAGCCCGCTGACGCTCTCCCGTACGGAGCGGGCGCCGAGTTCGCCGATCAGGGCCTCGGTGAACCGGCCGGCGCCGCGCTCGGCGTCGTTCTGCGCCGCCTCGCCCTCGCGGGAGGCGTAGAGCCGGAACTGCCGCCGGCCGGGCACCGAAGTCCCGCCGCCGTAGTCGTTGGTGCCGAAGTTCCATCGGGTGTCGCGGGGTGCGTCGACCCGGCAGGAGTCCACGAGTGCGGCCTGCAGCGGAAAGCGGCGCTGTTTGACCAGGTCGGTCCGCCACCAGCGCAGCGCCGAGTCGAGGTTGAGGTGACGGATCTGGCTGGGGCGGGCGTCGGCGCAGGGCAGCATCAGCTCCTGTCGGGGGCCCAGGTAGCCGTGTCCGGCCCAGAAGATCCACAGCAGGTCGCCGTCGCACTGCGGCAGTTCGTCGAGCAGCGCCGATTTCACGTACTCCTCGGTCGCCGGCCGGTACGCCGTGCGCAGGGCGGCCATGGCCGGGGAGTCCGACCAGTCGAGGGCGTCCGGTTCGTCGAGCGGGGACAGCAGCAGCCGGACGTTGCCGGGCGGCACCTGCGCCGGCCCGGTCAGCCACCGGGCGAAGCGCAGTGCGTCACGGGCCGGGCCGCGCAGGTTCCAGCGGTGGCTGATGTCGTAGCGCTCGACCCCGGCGACGAGCGCGAAGGTGCGCTGCGGCCCGAGGCCCGGAGGCAGGAAGTCGGCGGAAGTCACCCGATCTCCGCCTCGGTCACCGCCTGTTCGATCCGCTCGTAGAGGGAGTCCTGTTTCCAGTACGCGCTGTGGCAGGCCGGGAACGGCTGCCGGCTGCCGACCTCGTGGTCGGTGACGCGCGGGTCGCCGGGGAAGACGGGCCCGGCGAGGTAGGCGAGCACGTCCTGCCGGTCGTAGACGTTGAGCCAGCGCGGGAAGCCGTACGGGAGCTTCGCGCCCGGTTCGAGCGCGGTCAGCGCGCCGAGCTCGTAGAGGAACGGGGCCTGGGAGCCGACGGTGACCAGCAGGTGCGCCCCGGGGACGGCTTCACCGCGGGCGGCGGCGAGGGCGAGGAGGTCCACCAGGGCGATCCCGCCGAGGCTGTGGCCGATGAGGACGGTCGGGCCGGGTTCGGCGGCGATCCGGGCGTGCAGGAACTCCCTCAGCTCATGGCCGCGGGCCTGGTAGCGCAGGATGTCGCCGAGTGCGGGAGTGGCGCCGACGGTGAGCGAGCCGCGCCATGCGTTGAGCAGCGGCTGCGTGGTGACGCGCAGGGCGAGCCGGCCCAGGACGGCGGCCGCGCGGGCGCCGGGCACCCGGGCGTCGCCGCCGAGGCGGGTGGTGAGCAGTTCGACGAGGCGGTCGCGTTCGGCGCCGGTGCAGTCGGCGTCGGCTCCGGCGGAGGCGAGCGCGGCGGCGGTCACGGCCCGGGCCAGGGCGGTGGCCACCTCCCGGGCCTGCGGCTCCCCGGCGGCGCGCTCCCCGGCCCGGGCCGCCTCGGCGGAGCGGGCGGTGGATTCCAGGGCGGCCTCGAAGTGCACGGCGAGACCGGTGCCGTGCAGCAGGGCGCCGAGCTCGTCCCCGGTCGGCGGCGGCGCCGCCGGTAAGGAGGCCAGCATTGCGAGGACCCGGGCCCCGGCCGGCTGGACGCCGGGCATCGCGAAGCCGTCGTCCTGCGCGTCCTCGCCCTCCCAGCCGGCCTCGGCCAGCACGCGCAGCTCGCACAGCGGGTCGGCGAGGAGCAGCGCCCACTCGGCGGTCTCCGCGTCCACGGGGTCGGGCTCGGCCTCCGGCCGTGGCCGCAGTCCCGGCACGGAACGCCCGCCGGCACCGAGGGTCGCCCCGAACCGGTCGCCCCAGTAGCAGGAGTCGACGGCCGCGTCGGGGAACCGGGCCGTCAGCCGCTCCCGGACCAGTGCGAACAGCCTGTCGTGCCGCTCGCGCCGCACCCCCGTACCGTGGACAAAGAGAAATCGCATCGCCGCCCCGCCCCCCTCGCGCAGTCGCCCCCGCCCCGGCACGATAGCGCCGCGCGGGCAACAGAGGGTACAGAAGGGCGAGTTCGGGGCGGAGGCGACCTAGCATCGCCCACATGAGCACCATAATCGTCACCGTCGGGCTGGCGTTCGCCGGCTACGCGGCCACATACCTCAACGGCCTGCGCCAGGCGCAGCGACAGGAACGCCTCGCTCGGGTGAACCGGCAGCTCGGTGCGTTCTACGGACCGCTGTTCGCCCTCACCGAGGCCAACAGCCGCATCTTCGCGGCGTTCCTGGAGCACAACGCCCGCCCCGACGGACGTTCCCCCTTCGTGCACGAGACACCCCCTTCGGACGAGGAGCTCGCCGAGTGGCGGCTGTGGGTGCGGACCGTGTTCCTCCCGAACATCCGGGCCATGCGCGATCTCGTACTGGGGCACGCCGACCTGCTGAGCGAGCCGGAGATGCCGCCGATCCTGCTCCAGTTGTGCGCCCATGTGTCGGGCTACGAGATCACGACCGCCCGCTGGGAGCAGGGCAGTTACGACCAGCACCTCTCGGTGGTGGCGTTCCCCAGCGAGGAGATCGCCGCATACGCACGGGAGGGCTTCGCCGGACTGAAACGGGAACAGGCCCGGCTGCTGGGACGACGCCGGAACGGCTGAGGCCGGCCGGCCACGGCTGAGGACGGCCGGCTGTGAGAACGGACACGTCCCGATCTCGGAACCCGAGCCGCCACTCCCCCATCGAACGAGGCGTCGGAACGCGTCTGCGGGGCGGGAGTAGCACATGGTCGGCAAGGTGCAGGGGCGCGAGCGGTGCCGGACCGCCGTACGGGGATCCGTGCTCGTGGGCCTCCTCTGCATCCTGCTGCTCGCCGGCCTCGGCTACGTCGTCTGGGAGCTGCGCGGCATCGCCGCCAACCGTGCGGACGGGGATCCGGCGACGGGCGTCTACCAGCAGGATCCCGAGCGTGCCGACCGGACGGCGTCCGCCGTGCTGGACGGGATCGTCCAGGAGGTTCCGGAGCCGCCGACGGACGGCAAGGCCTTCGCCGACGGCGGTGACCGGACGGACTGGCGGTCCGCCGGGTGGCAGCCCTCCGACCCGCTGGAGGCCCGGCCCGCCCCCGCCGAGCCCGCGATCGGCGCGCTCTTCTCCCCCGGCACCGACGGCGACTCCGACCACCACTGCTCGGGCGTCGTGGTCCACTCCCCCGGCGGCGACCTCATCGCCACCGCCGCCCACTGCGTGCACAGCGGCGGTTTCCGCACCAACCTCGCCTTCGCCCCCGGCTACCGGGACGGCGTGGCCCCGTACGGCATCTGGGTACCCACCCGCATCGACGTGGATCCGCGCTGGACCGAGGACCAGGACCCCGACCACGACATCGCCTTCATCCGGCTGCGCCGGCCCGGCTACCCGGGCCAGAGGCTGGAGGACGTCACCGGGGCCGAAAGGATCGCCTTCGGCACCGACCTGCCCGCGCCCGCCCGGCTCGTGGGCTACCCGAACGGCTCGGAGCAGCCGCTGGAGTGCCGCAACACCGCCGTTGCCGCCGGCCCGACCCAGCTGCGGCTGGACTGCGCGGACGTGCCCAACGGCACCAGCGGCGGTCCGGTGCTGACCGACGGCCGCACCCTGATCGGGGTGATCGGGGGCCGCGACGGGGGCGGCGACGAGGAGACCTCGTACAGCAGCTACTTCGGTGATGACGTCCGGGCCCTGTACGAGCGCTCCACCACGTCCTGAGCGCCCTTCCCCCGTTCCCTCTTCCCCGTTCCCCCTTCCCCCGTTCCCTCTTTCCCGTTCCCCCTTCCTCGTTTCCTCCCCTCCCCCTTCACCCATGGGCGTCGTGGAGGACATGTCCAAAAGGTCCTTGGGGCTCACGGCGTTGCTAGGCTCGGTCGCGCAGATCGCGGGCGACCGCCGCCCGGACCCATCACGACGCACCCCGACGGGACCCGCAGGATGTCTCCTAAGCAACAACGCGGCGAGGCCACCGTCGACCTCCTCCTGACCACCGCGCTGCGCGTGTTCGCCCAGTCCGGCCAGCAGGGCTTCACGGTGAACGCGGTCGTCTCGGCGAGCGGGGTCAGCCTCGGCAGCCTCTACCACCACTTCGGCAGCTTCGACGGTCTGGCCGCCGCGCTCTACATCCGCTGCATGGACATGCTGTGCGACGACATGGTCGCCGCCCTCACCCGGTGCCGTACCGCCCGTACCGGGGTGCGCTCGTGGGTGAGCGCGTACTTGACGTTCACTCAGGACCACCGCGACGTGGCACTGTTCCTGCACGCCTCCGCCTATTCCGGCTACCTGGCGGCCCACGCCGAGGAGATCGGCGCGGCCAAGGCGGAGAAGTTCGCGGCCATCATGGATTGGCTGGCAGTGCGCATGGAGCGCGGCGAGATCGCCCCCCTCCCGGCCCCCGTCGTCGAGGTCCTGGTCATGGGCCCCCTCGCCGAGGCCGCCCGCCGCTGGCTGTCCAGCACCTACGAGATCGACCTCACCGAGGCGGCCCGCTACCTCCCCGACCACATCTGGCGCTCCCTGCGCCCCGACCCGGCCTGACCCGCCGCCCCCCGACGCTGCCGCCCTGACCTCACCGCCCCGGACCCCGCGGGGTCCAGAGCTATGGAGGGCTGCGGCGGGGCGGGGACGCGGGGGCCGTCGGGACGTACCGCGGCACCGGGTCGCGGATCTCGTCGCACAGGGCGTCCGCCGCCGGAGCAGCGGCCTCTGGGTGGTTGTCCATATCGTCGTCGCTCATGCCGCCGAGTCTCCAGCGGAGGGGCGCTCGCGGTCAGGCCCGAGCCGGGGCGCCCGGAGGCGACCCGGGGGCGGACGGGTTCATACCGGGGGCGCCCGCGTACGGCCCAGGGCATCGGCCGCCCACGAGTGTCACACCGACGCCACCGCCAGGGCCTTTTCGCGGAGAGGGTTGCGGAGAGGGTTCTGGAGGGGTCCTGGAGCGGTTCCCAAACCGGTGTCTCCCCGCCGCCCGCCGCCGCGGTGCCGACCCGCATCCGCGCCTGCGGATCAGCGCGGCAGGGAGGCGTACGAGAGTCCCGTGAGCTTCTCGGAGGCGGCCCAGAGCAGTTCGCCGGCCGCCTCGTCGAGGGTCCACTTCGCCCGCCAGGACCGCACCGGCCTTCCGCGCCAGCCGAACCGCGGGCCGATGAACGCGTCCGGCCGGACCCCGGGCGCGGTGGCCGCGTACAGGGTGGGCAGCGCACCCGAGGAGGTGGGCTGGGCGATGAACGCGTTGCCGAACGCCGCCACGCGCGAGTCGAGGGTGGGGCCCTCCAGCGTCGACGCTCCGGCGTGCAGGTTTGCTGGAGGCGTAGCCGGGGTGGGCCGCGGCGGGAGGACAACGCCCTGCTCGGCGTGCTGCAGTCCGGTCTCGTGGCGAACCGTCGCGAGGGCAGGCGGATCCGACTCCGCTGCTCCGGCAGGTTCACCGGAAGCCATACTGTCAGAGGTATTGAACGCGTTCAACACTGCCTCCGGTGTCACCCGTATGCCCTGGTGTCGGCGGCGGGGTCCGGCGGTGTCTCCCTCGCGTTGTTCACCGCCGCTGGCGCGACGGCGTCGGAGCAACTGGTCGTAGTGCGTGACCGAGGGCAGGGGCCTGGTGCCGGGGGGAAGGTGTGCGAGCCGCCACTCGTGCAGGAACGTCACCGTCGCCGCTCCGGCCGGGGAAGCGTGTCCGGCCGGCTCGTCCTCCGCCTGGGCGACCTTGCGGGCCTCCAGCGCGACCGCGTCCGAGCATTTCAGAGGGACACGCGCGCTGTTCTGCCAGCGGCAGAACAGCGCCCGGACCGGGCTCGATGCTTCGCGAGGACCGAATCCTCGAAGAGGCCGCCGTCACCGGCGCTGACCCGCAGCACCTATGCGCGGTGTTCAACATCACTCCGGATACCGGACTCCGCTACACCCACTTCTTCCACCCCGACCCCACGGACAGCGACGACGTATCCGGCTGCAACATGGAGACATCGTGACCGACCCACACTCACCTGCTCGCCGCCATCGTCGAGCTCGGCGGTGAGCTAAAGCTCCCAGCTACCCGTAACGGGCGCTTCAGGGGCGCGGTCATCCCAGAAGGCTGCGCGGTCAGCGCCGGCCGCCGCCGATGCGGCGGTCGTCGGCCAGTGCGGTAAGCGGGCCGAACTCGCGGGCAAGCTGGTTCCACGTCAGAACCTCGCCACAGCGGGCCGGGAACTCCTTCGGGTTGAACTCCGGCATGGTCCAGGTGCCAGTGCCCCGGTCCCGCAGCCACAGGTCCCCGTCACCGTCGACCACAGTCGGCGGGACCGGTACGGGCTCGGCCTGATCGGTGGGCTCCCAGGTGACCCGGCCCGGGTGGGAAACGCGGCGCAGCTCGGTGGTGGCCAGCCGCGCGGCCAAGTCACGGGTGGACTCTTCGGCGTCCTTGACCGACGCGAGTCGGAATGCGTCGTCAAGTACGGGCAGGGCTGGATTCTTGCTGCGCTTTGAACTCATACGCTGACTACCTCCGGTGGGGGGCGTCACATCCGTTATGGCACCCCGTAGAGGAACACGGTATCCGAGGCGGGAGCCGGGCCGGCTACTACCACTGTCCAGGTGAAGGCGCTGGCACACCGGGCGGTGGGGCTAGGTGGTGAGCTGGTCCTGGACGTGGCGCAACCCGTGGTGGTAGCGCTCAGATATGGCGGTCCGGGTCTGAGAAGGTGAGTCAGCGGCAGTGTCGAGCCTCTGTTGCCGAAGAATGAGTTCTCGGTCGAGCTTCTGCGCGGCATCTCTGGCGAGCCCCGCGTCGGTCATCTGCCAGAAGCGCGGTTCGTAGCGCTGGCGGACGCGCGTCGGCTGGGAGAAAAGGATCTTCAGCAGCCCTTCGGCCGCGCCATCGGCCTCCGGAGGCTCGGCGTGGCGGATGAGGCCGAACTCCAGCACGCGCTGGCAGCCGTCCTCCCAGGCATCGTCGCGCAGGCCGAAGAGCTCCGTGCGGGGGCGCGTGGTGAGGAAGACGCCGGAGGTGCGGTGCTTCTGGGGCGCCCATTGGCTCATCATTCTCAGGACGAGCCAGGTGGCGATCTCGGAGGGATTGAGCACCTGGATCCAGCCCTTGAGGAAGAAGTTCTTGGGGAGCGTGATCGTCTTGGCGGCCGCCCACTGACGGGCAGGGACGGTGTAGAAGTTCGGGTTCTGCCCATCGCCTTGTCCGCCCTCCTCGTACGCCCAGAGCAAGGGGGTACTCGTCGTCGCTGCCATGGGAAATGAGGGGGAGGGCAACAACGCGATCAACTTGATCACCCAGGTTCCGGGAGTCCTCGGCATAGGAGCCATCGACATGACCGGCGAGCCACTGAAGCTGACCTCCCACGGGCACACCACGGACCTGTCCGCATACGGCAGCAGGGCCCCGATCCGCTGCAAGGAGAACACCGCCTGGTGTGTGAAGGATGGAGGCACCTCGTACGCGACTGCCCTGGCCTCCGCCTCCGCCGCGCTCGTATGGTCGGCTCACCCCGACTGGAGCGCAAATCAAGTCGCCCGCGTCCTCATCGAGACCGCCGGCGGCCCCGTCGACGGCTCCAAGCGCAACGACTGGATCGGCTACGGGACGGCCCGCCCGCGCATGGTGCTGCTGGAGAAGGCAGGCAACCCGGGGGCACCTGACGTCGACCCCCTGGCCCCGGCCCCCACGAACACCCCCGTCCCCGCCCCCAGCCAGACAGCTGCTGCTGCTGCTGCGCCAGCGGAAGCTGCGGCTGCGGCTGCGGCTGCGGAAGCGGGCCTGCCCTGGCAGTGGCTGGCACTCGGCGCCGTCGTCGCCGCGGGCCTCGGCCTCGCCGGCACGCTGATCGTCAAGCGCCGCCGCAGTTGATCCTTCACCCAGATCCCCAGGCCGTCGCCGACGCCCGCGAGTCCCCGTCGTGGACGGCCGGGTCACGTTCTGCAACAACTCCGGATCCGCCGACGTGATCGCCGACCTGAACGGCTACTTCACCTCCTGACACCAGGGAAGAACGAGCGAGGCCCCGCCCGATCATCAGATCGGGCGGGGCCCTCCGTATCTGCCGGGCCCGAGCGTCTCGGCGTCGAACTTGGGATCGGCATACGGCGAGACGGTGCGTCCGTAGATCGCCACCTGCCGGTCGTTCGTAGGCTCAGGGCGTTAAGTGCCTGATCCATCTCCCTGATTTCGAGGTGTTCGGGGTCGTAGCCTGTAGTGGTGTCCGAGGGTTCCGGGCGGCCCGGAGGGCGGGTGTGCGGAGGCTGCGGTGACCGGTTGAGGCCGGCCGCGCGGCCGGACGCCGTGTTCTGCTCGACGTCATGCCGTGCCAGGTCATGGCGGCGGGCCCGTCGCTTGCGGCGCCGGGTGATGGCGGAGTTGAACGAGGCGGGTCAGGTCACATGTCCCGAGTGCGGTACGCCCTGGGTGGCTGGCGTGGATCGGCGTTCGGACGCCGTCTACTGCTCCGCTCCGAGATCATGCAGCGGCTCTACAGCGCCGAGGCCCGCGTCGCCCTGCACCACATCTGCGCGGGCACGGTCACCGAGGACGACCTGAACCGGCTGGCCCGACGCACGCCCGCCATCGACGCGGCCCCGCTGATCGTGGACGACTCCCCAAACCTGTCGCTGACCGAGATCCGATCGCGGGCCCGCCGGATGAAGCAGAGCAAGGGCGGCCTCGACCTGCTGATCGTGGACTACCTTGATCACGGCCATGCCGGCGAGGCAGACCAGGGCGCCGATGACGTCGTAGCGGTCGGGGCGGTAGCCGTCGGCAACCATGCCCCAGGCGATCGACCCTGCGACGAAGATCCCGCCGTACGCGGCGAGGATGCGGCCGAGTTGTCGTCGTGCGGCCAGGTCGCACCACGCCGTAGAGGCCGAGGGCGATGACGCCGACGCCGATCCAGATGCAGCCCTTGTGCTCGCGGATGCTCTGCCAGACCAGCCAGGCGCCGCCGATCTCGAAGAGGGCGGCGACGACGAACAGGGCAACGGAACGAGCGACGGTCATAGCGGCCGACCTTACCGGCGGTCCCCGCTCGTGATCTTCAGCAGGTCGGCGGACTCCTTGCAGCTGCACCCGTCCTCTGCGGTCTTCGGCGTGCAGGAGCAGGGGCGGCGGCGCTGGCCGTACCACCAGGTTAACCAGCTCACTGCCCGGTTCGATCTCAGCGGTGTCTGCGCTGAGATTGTCGAGGAATCCGGCCAGTGCGCGATCAGCGCTCTTGCTCCGCTCGCCGGGGAGCTGGGGTACTCGGCCCCCACACTCGTCAGGTACTTGCGAGTAACAAAAAGTGCTGGACAGCAGCTCCGAGACCGGCTTTGCAGTTCCACGGTGCACGTCACCTGTCCCTGGCCGCATGGGTACCGCTACAACCCACTGCGTGATCAAGAACGTGCTACAGCGTGGCGATCCGGGCAGACTACTGGGCCGCGCGGGTGGTCATGTCCATTGCAGGAACGATCACGCTCCGGGCGGCCCCTGCTCATGCTCGACGGGTGTGGAAAGTTGTCGGCGCAAGCCCGAAACGCGACCGCGACACTCAGGAGGTGTTCGGCAAATGGTCACCGCACCAGTGCTCTGGAACAAAGATAAGGCGTACCTGTTCGACGGCGGAAACTACTACCGCTACGACGTCACCAAGGACAAGGTAGACCCCGGCTACCCGAAGCCGATCGCCGGCAACTGGCCGGGGCTGTTCACATCCCGCGTCGACGCAGGCGTGGTGTGGAACAACGGCAAGGCGTACTTCTTCCGCGGCTCCGAGTACGTCCGCTACGACATCGCGGCCGACAAGGTCGACGAGGGCTACCCGAAGCCGATCAGCGGCAACTGGAAGGGACTGTTCCCGGACCACATCGACGCCTCCGTGGTGTGGAACAACGGCAAGGCGTTCTTCTTCCGCGGCTCCGAGTACATGCGGTATGACATCGCGGCCGACAAGGTCGACGAGGGCTACCCGAAGCCGATCGCCGGCAACTGGCCCGGCCTCCCCTAAGCGCGGTTCCCGACTACCCGCGTGTGAGGGGAGCCTCCACCAAGGCTCCCCTCCCTCGACAACGACGACGACCTACCGACCGTCGCCGCCAGCCGGGCCGTGGCGGTTTCCTCGGCGCGATAAATTTTTCCTGAACCTCCGCCACCGGTCATGCGGGCTCCTCCACGATTTCTACGCCTTTGCCAGCAAGAGGACGGAGTTGCCCTCGACGGCTCAAAGAGCCACCACGGGGAAGATGGCGACCATCCGGCACGCATACCGCACACCTCGAATGACGCTCCCCGCCAGCTGGGGCGTCGGCGTGGACGGCGAAGCGCCGCGAGGCCTACGCCAACGACCAGGCCACCCCCACCTCGCTGATCGCGGTCACCACGAAGTCCAACCGGGCCAAGGCCGACAAGGACCCCCCGGCCGAATGGCTGCCCCCGACCGCCACCTACCACTGCGCGTACGTCACCGGCTGGGTCGAGACCAAGCTCCGCTGGAGCTGGCCGCCGACGACCGCGAACGCGAGGCTCTTCTCGGACTGGCCGAGGACTGCCCCGACGCCACCGTCACCTACGAGACCGTTCCCTCCGACGCCAAGTAGACGCCCCTACGGGGACATGGCCAGCCGGGAGCCGATACGAAAGCGCATCTCCCCGGCCGCATGGCGGATCTCCTCGGGCTGCGCATCGGCTCGAGCGTCCCGAGGACCCGTTACGTATTGCTGCTCGTGCAGCCGCCCGACTTGCTCGGCGAGGGGGTCGGGGACGGTGTTGCCGACGGGCTCGGCGTGGGGGACGGGTCCGGCGTCGGCGAGCTCGTGCCCGACGGGAAGCTGAACGGAACCTTGTAACCGGGGGGAAAGCTGATCCAGATAGCAGGTTCGACGGCAAACGCTGCCGGCCGGACGTCTCCGTGGCCCTTCGACGCCGGGGCGGGGGCGAGCTGGTCGGCGGGCTGGGTCCCGCCGTCCCGGCAGTCCCCAGGAGTACCGGTGAGGGAGTCCCCCACCAGGACCGTGGCCACCGCGAGCGCGGCCACCGCCAGCACCGCGGCCGCAGGACGTAACCCGGGGCGTGGCGTGGCCCCCCTGCCCATGACCGAGGGCAAGCCCATACGGAAGACCCCGCTTGCGAAGCGTTGCGGCTTGGGCCTGTCCGGCGTCGTAGCGGTCGTCGCCTCGCGGGCTTGGTCGAGGACGTCGTCGGCGTCGCGTCGGGCTTGCGCGCGGATGCCGTCGGCGTCGGTGTGCGCGTTGGTACGGATCCGTTCGGCTTCCGCGTGTGCGGCCGTGCGCAGGGCCTCGGCTTCGCGGACGGCGTCGTCGTGGATCTGCCGGACCGTGGCCCGCAGGCGCTTGTTGGCCGGTTGGGCCCGGCGGTGGAGCAGCTTGACGTCCTGCCAACACCCGCGCCACTCCGTCACGAGCGCGCAGTCGGCCCGGAACTTCTCGGCGGCCGGCTTGTCCAGGCCGCTGGGGGTGGTGACGACCCGGACGAACTCGAGGAGCGAGTCGAGGGAGGGCAGGCGCTTGCCGGAGAGCATCTCGTTCAGGCCGGTGGTGGTCAGGCGCGGCCGCACCGAGGCGGAGGCGACGGTCGCGTAGGCGGGAGAGCCGCCGGATATGTGGAGGAGGTTCAGCTTCTCGGTGAAGGCGGCCGGCGCGCGTTCGTACGCCTCGATCGCTTCGCGGTCCTGCGGCTCGACCCCGGGTTCTTCGGCTGCCATCAACCCCCCTGTCTGTACGCAAAAGCCACGCCAGAGGGTGGTGAGGCCGTACGTATGCGGATTGCGCCGAACGGTTGCGAACGCCCTGCCCCGTCCGGAACCAGCCCGAAACCCGGCCGGCCGAAACGGAGGGTCGTCCGGGTCCGGGCGGGCCCGTACGGATCACTGGGAACCCGGCGGCAGAGGCGCTCTCCTGGAGTCATGACCGACACCGGCACCACCCCGCAGACACCCGACCCCGCCCAGCCCCCGGCCACCCGAGAACCGGATCCGGCAACCGGGTCGCACCGCATCCCCGACGCCGTGGTCCTGGTCGCGCTCCTCGCCACCTGCGCCGGCATCTACCTCACCGTCGGCGAAGCCGGATTCGCCGGCGTCATCAGCGCCGTCGCCGCCCTCTACGGCACCTGGCGCGCACGCCGATGAACCCCGCGACGAGCGGTCCCCTCGCACAGCCCGGTCTTCGATCGCCGCCCCGTTGGGGGCGTGCCTGCGTCAGGTGTCGAACAGGCCCAGTTCGCTGTCGCGCCGGAGCACAGCGGGCACGCCACCACGTCGGGGACCGTCAGCAGGATCTCCCGGACGCTCTGCGCGGGCGCGGGGCGGCCGCGGCTGCCCAGTCGGCAGTCGCCGGTGTGGACCCGTTCCGGGTGCGGCGTACGCCGATGCCGTACGCGATCCACCACTGCGGCGGCTCCGTCGTGTCCGGCTATGGCTTGCCGTCGAGGGCGTCCCGCTCGAACTCCTCCTTGTCGAACCGGCCGTCCTTATCCGTCCAGCCCAGGTCGTCCATCGCCTTGTTCATGACGACGAGCGTGTAGTCGTCCTCCTTCAGCGGCTCGCACGGCTTTGGCTTCGCCCTGTCGCCTTCGGGCCGGGCCTTGACCGCCTTAACGCACTGCTCGACGGATTCGCCGTAGCTGGGTTCGCCGCTGCAGCCGGCGAGCAGGACGGTGGCGGCAAGCAGGGCGGTAATGGTGCGGGTGCGCATGGGTCCCCCCGGTGGAGTGTTGGAGGCATCATGCCGAGCGGCTGAGCCGGACGGGCTGGTTCGCAGGAGAATGCCAGCGGTGAGGGCTGGGACTGGTTGAGCGCCATCGCGCGGCGCACAGCCAGGTCAGTGCGGCCTGCTCGGCGTCGGTCGGTGACGAGCCACGGCCTTGGAGTTCGGCGCGCATGCCCGTCGGCGGCGTAGTAGAGCGGGGCCATCTGCTCATTCATCGTTCTGCGCCAGCCCATGCGACAAGCCGTGGCGCCGGGCCTGGCCCCTGACCCTGGTCAGTCTTCGGCGCCTTCGTCGTCGACCGCGTCCGGGTCGGGGGCAGGGACGATCTACTCAGCTACGGCCCGGCGGCACCAGGCGGTCACGTCGGGGGCTCGGCGGGCCTCGATCTCGGGGTGCCGGTAAGAACCGTGTCACCAGCCTCAAATGAGCGAGATGGTGGAGTTCGCGTCTCGTGGCAAGTTGCTGGTGCCCTCTAGTAGAAGACGTTGGACAATGAGCATGAGGGTGTTCCCTACAGGGCGCTATCGACCTGGAAGGGCAGGTAGGCCATCTTGTTGCGGAGCGGCGCGGGCAGCACGTAGTTGGTGTGCAGGTCCTGGACGGAGTGGAAGTCGCGTTGCACGCGGTCAGCCCCGTGCAACGGCTGCGCTTCCTGCGCCGCCAGCTGGAGCAGCAGACAGCGGCCACCGTGCCGCCGGAGTAGATCTTCCACGCGGAGATGTCGAAGGTGTCCTGCCTTCTCTGCGGCGATACGGTTTTAGGGGTCCTAACAAAGGCGTTGGACGTGGCGGTGGGTGATGAGGCAGGTGGCGAGGCCGAGGAAGGCCTCGTGGATGTCGTCGCGTCGTTCCCACCGGATCCGTAGTCGCCGGAAGCCGTGGAGCCATGCGATGGTCCGTTCCACGACCCACCGGTGGACGCCGAGGCCGGAACCGTGCGGGACGCCACGGCGGGCGATCACCGGTTTGATGCCCAGCGCCCAGACGAGACGGCGGTATTTGTCGTGGTCGTAGCCGCGGTCGCCGAGCAGGGTGTCGGGTCGGTTGCGTGGCCGTCCGACCAGGCCGGCGACCGATGGGATCTTCTGCAGCAGGGGTATCAGCTGGGTGACGTCGTTGCGGTTGCCGCCGGTCAGCGAGACGGCGAGTGGGATGCCCTGGCCGTCGACGATGAGGTGGTGCTTGCTGCCCGGACGTGCTCGGTCGACCGGGCTGGGCCCGCTTTTGGGCCCCGTCGAGCGGCCCGGACGTGGGAGGAGTCGATCACCGCCCGCGACCAGTCCAGCTTCTTCGCGACCCGCAGCTTTTTCAGCAGCACCAGGTGCAGTTGGTCCCACACGCCGGCCTCGTTCCATGCGGCTAGACGTCGCCAGCAGGTCATGCCTGATCCGAAGCCCAGCTCCTGCGGCAGGTACTCCCACTGGATCCCGGTATGCAGCACGAACAGGATCCCGCACAGGGCCTGCCGGTCCGGCACCCGAGGGCGCCCCTCCACCTGCTTCGGCCCCGGCGCAGGCAGCAACGGCTCGATGAGCGACCACAGTTCATCCGACACGATCCATGGCCGCGACTGACGTTTCCCCACGGTCAGACCAACGACCATCCGAACCGAAAGTCACATGATCAACAGCTTCTGTTAGGACCTCTAAGACGTCAACAAGCAAGGAGACAAAACCGAATGATCGAACGAGTCCGAGCCGTCCTCGTCACCGCGGACGACACGATGCTGGTCATCCGCCGCACCAAGCCGGAGGTCCCCGAGTACTGGGTGCTGCCCGGCGGCGGGGTCGAGGAGAGCGATGAGTCCCGGGAGGCCGCCCTCCACCGTGAGATCCACGAGGAGATCGCGGGGAAAGCCGACATCATCCGCCTCCTCCACACCATGGAATCCGAAAAGGAGCGTCAGCTCTTCTACCTCGCCCGCATCGCGACCTGGTCCTTCGAAGACCGCACCGGCCCCGAGTTCAGCGCCGAGGGTCGCGGCGAATACGCGCTGGAGGAAATCCCGCTGACCGTGGAGGGGCTCGACAGCATCGACCTCAAGCCCGAGGAGATCGTCCACGTACTGCGGGGCGCCATCGGTGCCGGCGCACTCGGGGATGGGGGCGTGGTCTAGTCGCGGAATCCTCCGGTGCCGTGTGCCGGACATGGGGGGATACGGTGCGCGGTGTCCCCGGTGTGCTAGCCGTGCATGGCTCTGACCAGGTACGCAGGGTCGACCAGGATGAGTAGGCGTACTCAGGTGGCGGTCCTCGGCAGCTTCGAGACTGTGTGCAGGTCGAAGAAAGCGGAATGGGATGGGGAACGTCATGGTGCGGCGCTGGTCGAAGGCTGAGATGTGGGTGCCCGGCGCGTACCTGGCACTGGTGGTCGCGATGCTGGTCTACGTCGCGGTAGGCCGGTGGAACGGAGACAGCGGGATGTTCGCGGTCTTCCCGATCCTGGCCACGGCGCCGGTCAGCCTCTTGCTGCTGACGTTCCTCATCCCCGCGCCGGACGCCCTGGACTCGGACGCGCCCTTTGACCCCCAGTACGAGGGCTCCGAGCCGCCCGTAAAGCTGCCCACGGACTACCCCTCGGAGTCGGACCCGCTCCCCCGCGACTGGGCACCGGACACCTCCGTGGCCGACGACCCCTCGATGTGGGCTGGACTCGGCTTCTGCGCCGTGATTCTGGTCAGCGCCCTGGTCAACGCCCTGGCGATCTGGGCCCTGCTCCGCTACGTGGCGCGGCGGCGCGACGCCAGGAGTGCGCAGGTCTAACGGGTTGTCCCGTAAATGATTTCCAAGTCGCCTCGGACGTGGTTGGCCGTGGTGCGGGCCGCTTGCCTATCCGGCGAGGGCGAAGTTGTGCATGCGGGCGATGCCGAGCATGGCGTGGTGGACGCCGGCGACCGCGCCCGGCACATCGTCCAGGATGACCCCATGATTGATGACCTGGTGACGTTCCTCCATGCACGGCTGGATGAGGAGGCCGACCTGGCCCGACTCTGCGACGGTGACGGCTGCGGGGAGTGGACCGCTCACGGGCACACGGTCGACTTCTGCCAGGGAGAACTCCCCGGGTTCCATCCCACGATCGCCCTACACGTGGCGCTGCACGACCCGGCCCGCGTTTTGCGGGAGGTTGAAGCCAAGCGACGCGTGCTCGCCCGCCATCTGCTGAGTCCAGCGATAGGGGACCCGGAACTCCCGTGGGACAACCGCGATGACTGCCAGTACGACGGCGAGACCTGGCCATGCGACGACTTGCTCGACCTCGCCTCACCCTACGCCGATCACCCTGACCACCCCCGACGCTCCTGAGCAGAGATCATTTGCGGGACAACCCTTAGTAGGACTCCGTTAGGTCTGACGGTTCGGGATGCTCGTGACGGGCATTCTGAATGTGTGGATACACGCGAAGTGGACCGCGTGCGGACCGAGT